>CAMDSS010000259.1 GCA_945907085.1 Cyanobium sp. NIES-981
GTGGCATCGGCGGGATCGTTGCTGCGCTTGAGCGGAAAGCCCAGGCCGAGCAGGGAGGCCACGATCGGTTGCACCAGCCATTCGGCCAGGCAGCCGCACTCGAGCCTGGGGGCCAGGGTGAGCAGGTCCACCGGTGGCCCCGCGGTGGCACCTCCCGCCACCTCCTGCAGCACCGCCACCAAGGCCGCTGGTTCCAGCCGCACATCCGCATCGATGAACAGCAGCCATTGCGCCCTGGGATCACCGGCGGGCCACTCCAGGGCCGCCGCCTGGCTGGCGGGCCAGTTCTTGCCACACCAGCGCTCCCCCTCGGGCCGGGGCCCCACGGCCAGCAGACGGCGGGCCGGCCCCCCGCCGCCCTGATCGGCCTGAAAACGCCCTTGGACCAACCCCACCGTGGCATCGCTGGAGCCGTCATCGGCCACCACTAATTCCCAGGCCAGGCCCGGATCCTGGCTCGCCAACACCGCATCGAGGCAGGCAGAGATGTTGGTTTCTTCGTTGTAAACGGGAATCACCAGCCGCAGGAACGACGCCTGCAGGGGGCCTGGATTGGGGTTGGGACCCAGGCGTGGAGCCCGGCCGAGCTGCCACTCAAGCAACAGCAGCATCAAGCACAGCCCCAGGCAAGCCATCTGCCCCAAACCTTGCAACACCACAATGGCCACCGGCATCCCTGCTCCTCGGCCCAGGGGCTGGCCTGGGGGAAACAACTCTGGCACCGGCCCCAACGCGGTGGAGAGCCAAAGCCCCTTAAGCGGGTCCGAAGGCTCCAACCAGGGGCCAAAAACAACGGCGCCGCGTCTGGTCAGCGCAGATCAAACCATGCCGTGATCGCGATGTAGGCAGATTGATGCCGCAAGTAAATCCTAAAAAACAGAGTCCCTTAATTCGAATTTCAATCTAATTTCATCGTTTTAATTTTAAGCAGAAGCAGCCCACCAGCCTTTCAATGGCCAGGCAGCATGGCCAAGGCGTCGCTGGCACCCATCACCACCAACAATTCACCAGCGGCCAGCACGTGGGAGGCGGGCGGATTCACGATGAGCTGATTGTCGGGGCCGGCGGCGAGCACGCTCACTTTGTAGGTCTTGCGGAGATTAATCTCGCGCAACGACTGGCCGATGAACGCCTCCGGCACGCGGATCTCTTCAATGCTGTTGCGGTCGTCAAGCCGCAGCCGCTCCAGCAGGTTCGGGCGCACCAGCTCAAGCCCCAGCCGTTCGCCCTGCATCTTCGAAGGGAATACCACCCGATCGGCCCCCACCCGCTGCAGCATCCGCATGTGGAGATCACTTGTGGCCCGGGCGATCACCTGCTTCACCTTGGTGCCGGGGCTGTCCTTCACAATCAAGGTGGCCGTCACACTGGCCTCGATCGGCTCGCTCATGGCAATCACCACGGTGGCCATGTCGAGCACGCCGGCGGCGCGCAGGGCGTCTTCGTCCGTGCAGTCCAGCACCCGCGCCTCGATGCCGGGATCGATCTGGCGCAGGGCATCGATGGCCCGCTGGCTGGCATCGATGGCCAGCACATCGGCGCCGGCCTTGACCAACTCCGAGCACACGGCCAAGCCGAAACGACCGACGCCAATCACGGCAAAGCCACCCCTGCTGGCGCCTTCAGCCGGGTTCCATTGCCACCAACTGGTCATGGGAAAAGGGTCATGGGAGGACGTTTCAAATGAAAAGCTCTTCGCGGGGATAGCCCACACGGGAGGGGGGCCGGCTGCCGTAGATGGCCGAGAGCAGAAGCAAAATGCCCAATCTGCCCACGAACATCCCCACCATCAGCACCAGCTGGCCCCAACGGTTCAACTGGGCCGTTACGCCCAAATCCAGCCCCACCGTGCCGAAGGCCGACATGCAGGTGAAGAGCTTCTCTAGGAAGCTGAAGCTGGTGCGGGTGGGCTCTCCTGAGGCCGTGGGCCCCAGGCCCAGCAACAGGGTCATCAGGATCACAAACAGGGCTGAGGCCAAGGTCACCCCCACAGCCCGCAGCACAATCGTATCGGGGATCTGGCGCCGCTGGATGATCACCTCATCTCGCCCCTCCAGGGTGGAACGGGTCGCCCCCATCAAAACGGCGAAGGTTGTGGTTTTGATCCCTCCACCGGTGCCCCCCGGGCTAGCGCCGATGAACATCAGCACGATCAGCAGCAGCAGGCCAGCGTCGGAGAAGGTTTGAATCGATAGCGGCACGGTGTTGAAGCCTGCCGTGCGCGCCGAAATCGATTGAAACAGGGTCACCTGCAGCCGCTGCCACCACTGCAGGTCCTCGATCACGCCCCCGGAGGCGAACTGTTCGGTAAAGAGGAGGCCTAGGGCCCCAATCCCAACCAAGAGAAGCGTGCTGCGCAACACCAACCGACTGTGCAGGCTCAGCCCACGCAGCTTGAGGCTATTAAGGCTGAATCGGCGTCGGTTGAAGCCGCGTCGCTGTTGGAAGCTGGCGCGATTCGACCAAAGGTCGTTAATCACTCGCCAGCCAATGCCGCCCACCACGATCATGGTGGCGATCACACCATTCACCACCGGGTTATCGCGGTAGCGCACAAGATTGTCGCCCCAAAGACCAAAGCCTGCGTTGTTGTAAGCGCTGATGCAGTGGAACAGGGACGCCCAGAACCGTTCCAGCGGATTGGCGATGTCGGTGAAGCCGAAGCCGTAGAGCACCAGCGTGCCTAGGCCCATCACACAAAAGCCCGTAACCAAAATGCTGTTGAAGGTGGGGCCGATCCCGCCCACGCCGAAGTCGTCCAAGGCCCGGCCCTTGTCGAGCCGGTGGCGCAGACCGGAGCGCCCCTGCACAAACCCCTGCAGAAAGGTGGTGATGGCCATCAGACCCAGGCCACCGGTGATGATCAAGCCGGCCAGGGTCACCTGGCCAAAGGCGGTGAGGTCCCGGCTGATGTCGATGATCGACAGGCCCGTCACCGTGATCGCAGACGTCACCGTAAACAGGGCTTCCCACAGCCCAACCTCGTCGCTGGAACAGAGGGGGCTCGCGAGAACGACCGTGCCCACGGCAATCACCAGGGCGCCGGTGACCACCGTGAATTGGGGCACCGTGAGGCTGTGGCGCCAGGCTTTAACGGAAATCCAAAGGGTGCTGGCCAGGCCGGTGATGCGCCAAGGCCCACCAGCTTAAATCAAGGGTTTTTGGGGAAGGGCCCCAATCTCGCTCGCCCCTGGCCCAGCCCCCAGCTTGGGGGTTCGGGGACCCCTCCCTGGCCGCGCTTGAGTTGGCGCCGGCCCTTGCCTAAGGTCCCGCCAGTCGTCCATTGATCGTGACTGTGAAGGAACAGGGCCAAATCCAGATCCACACGGAAAATATTTTTCCGATCATTAAAAAGGCCGTCTATTCCGGCCATGAGGTGTTCCTGCGCGAGCTGGTGAGTAATGGCGTCGACGCCATTAGCAAGCGGCGCATGGCGGCCATGGGCGGCGATTGCAGCGAGGGCGAAGAAGGACAGATACGCAT
>CAMDSS010000260.1 GCA_945907085.1 Cyanobium sp. NIES-981
TTGGCGCTGGTCAACTCAGTCCTTCTGACCGGCGTAGTTACCGTTGCCCAATGCAGGCTCCACTTCTTTGTGGGGGCGCGCAATGATGTGGGCCGCGACGAGGCCGTCGCCGACGCGTTCGCAGGCGTCAGCGCCAGCGCGAACGGCTGCGTTCACGGCGCCGGTTTCGCCACGCACCATCACGGTGACGTAGCCGCCGCCTACGAATTCACGACCGATCAGGCGCACTTCTGCGGCCTTAGTCATGGCGTCAGCCGCTTCGATCGCGGGGACCAGGCCCCGGGTTTCGATCATGCCGAGGGCGATGCCCATGGTTTCGTTAGCCATTACCTGCTCCTGGAGGAGGGGGTGGAATGTTCGCCAGCAACCTTGCTCGGCCGGTCAGCCCCCCGTCAACCCATTTGGGCCGCCCGGGCCATCACCGTCTGCGCTGCGATTGATAAGCCAAGCTCATCCATTGCACACAAAACGTTGGAGATCCTGCTGGGCCCTGTGGTGCCAATGCTTTTCAAGGGGGCCAGCAGGGGGCAGCTAGCGCTTTAGAGGGGGTTGGCTTCGGCCACAAAGGCCACTCCGCCGTAGTAATCGAGGAGGGGCTGGATGCCTTCCCGCAGTTTGGGAAGAATTTCCGGCTCACAAAACAGGATCACGTGGGCGTTCGCTCCCAACCCGCTGAAGTCCATGGCGTCGGAGACCACGCCATGGGGGCCCTTCCCGGTGACATGTTTCATCACCGAATAGCCCGGGGCCCCGGAGGCCTCGATCGCCTTAATCACCTTGTCCAGCTCCCGCTCGCTGAGGATCAGATCAACACGTTTCATCGAATCAGCTGGCAGCAGGGATAAGTTTGTTGATCAGCGCCATGTAGGCAGGAATGCCCACAATGATGTTGAAGGGGAAGGTCACCCCGAGCGCTGTGGAGATGTAGAGGCTTGGATTGGCCTCTGGCACCGTCATGCGCATGGCTGCGGGCACGGCGATGTACGACGCGCTGGCGCAAAGCACCACGAACAACAGGGCATTGCCATGGTCCAGGCCGAGGCCTTTGGCAATCAGGGCCCCAAGGAAGGCATTCAGCAACGGCATCAGCACAGCAAAGCCAATCAAAAATGGACCGGCTTTGCGCAGGTCGGAGAGGCGCTGGGCCGCCACGATGCCCATGTCCAAAAGGAAAAAGCTCAAGGCTCCATAGAAGAGCTTGTCGGTGAACGGCAGCATCTTTTCGACGCCATGGGGGCTGTTGGAGGCCACCAAGACACCAATAATCAAGCTGCCCATCAGCAGCAACACCGAGCTGTTCAAGAAGGCTTCATGCAGCACAGCTCCCCAGCGCATGCCCTTGGCGTCAGGGCGCTTTTGGGGGGCGGCCAACTTCACCAGCAGCAGCCCCACAATGATCGCGGGGGACTCCATCAGGGCCAAGGCGGCCACCATGAAGCCATCGAAACTGATTTTTTGGCTTTCGAGGAAGCTCTGGGCCGTAATGAAGGTGACCGCGCTGATCGAGCCATAGGTGGCGGCGATGGCGGCAGCGTTGAAGTTGTCGAGCTTGGTTTTGAGGGTGAAGAAGCTGTAGATCGGAACCACAAGCGACATCACAATCGCGGCAAGAATTGTGGGTAAAACCTGGCCCCCCAAACCGCTATGGGCCAGTTCGAGGCCGCCTCGAAAGCCAATGGCCAGGAGCAAATAAAGGGAAAAGAGCTTGGGAAGGGGGGCGGGGATCTCGAGGTCGGATCCCACCAGAACCGCCACCACCCCCAAGAAGAAAAACAGAACCGGCGGGCTGAGCAGGTTCTGAAGAACCAGGCTGGTGTCCATCGTGGCCCGGTGAGGGAAAAGTCGGCGAACCCTAAGCCGTTTGGGCGGCCCCAGGAGGAAGTGCTGATTAATCGCGACAGGGACCGGTGGACTCAGGCATTGGTGGTTCCAGGCACCGGCGATTCAGCCCATTGGTCACAATGGCCCGATCGAGCTGGGTAACCCGTGCAAAGACCTGTGTTGGTGATTGCCAGTGGCAACCCCCACAAGGTGGCCGAGATCGGGGCCATGCTCGATGCGGTGGATCTGGACTTGCGCCAGCAGCCCAAGGGGCTGGAGATTGAAGAAACCGGCAGCACTTATCTGGCCAATGCCTGCCTCAAAGCCGAGGCCGTGGCCCAGCTCACGGGTCAGTGGGCCCTGGCCGACGATTCGGGCCTGGAAGTGGACGCCCTCGCGGGGGCCCCGGGGGTGTTCTCAGCCCGCTACGCCCCCACGGACCACGAGCGGATTCACCGGCTGCTCCATGAGCTCGGCACCACCCCCTACCGCAGTGCCAGCTTCAACAGCGCCATGGCCCTAGCCGATCCCTCCGGCCTGGTGGTGTTGCAAGCCCAAGGCATCTGCCGAGGCGAGATCCTGCACCAAGCCGAAGGCTCGGGTGGGGGCTACGACCCCATTTTCTGGGTGCGGGAAGCGGGCATGACCTACGGGGCCATGCCCCAGCACCTCAAGCTCAAGCTGGGCAGCCGGGGCAAGGCAGCCCGGCAACTGGCCCCGGGATTGAAAGCTGCTCTTGGCTTGGGCTGAAGGCTTTGGTCGGTTTGGGGTTAAGTCAACGAGCTTTTTGGTTAATGCTGTGAATCGCCCGCATGGCAGCGGCAGCGGCTTCTTCCACATCGCCTTCCTTACCCGCCAGGGTGAGTCGACCAAAGGCGCCCACCGCCTTGACATCGACAACGGTGATGTTCGAAGCCTTCTCGGCCTCATTGGCGGCGACCAGCACGTAGCCGGCCGGTTCGGTTTCCAGGATGAACATGCTCATCCCGGCTTGAATCATCGATCCGCGCCGGTTCTGGCGGTTGATCAACACCGCATGGTCGGGGGTGATGGCCCGAATGATTTCTGTCCAGCTCACCTCACAACGGCTGCGCTGCTCAATCCTGTTGCCGATGGCCTCGAGCACCACTTCGCCGGAATGGAGCACATTGCTCTGGTCGCGGTGATACAGAGCAAGGGAGCCAAAGGCCCGCTCCACAATCATTTGGCCCAGTCGCACCGTGCTTGCCTTCAGGGCAATGTCGGTGACCCGATGCACGGCCATGCCAGGGGACACTTCGAGCCAGAGGCAGGCATCGCCAGGGATCGGTAGGAACCCTTGGGACACGGTGCCCATGTAGGCCGCCAGCTGGGGCTGGAGCGAGTCCAGAAAGACGTAGGTGCGCAGCTCAATCGACTGCACATGGCTGGATTGGCGGGCCAGCCGGGAACCCTCGCTATCGGTGGTGATAACGCAACTCGCCCCGGAGCTATCACTACCCAGGCTGTTGCCACCCGAACTACTACCAGCAATCGACGACGTGCCCGTAATGGCAGGCCCGTTGCCCCTAGAGCGCGATGGTGGCAGCGAACGGGAGGCCATGAAGGATGGCAGGGAGCCTCAGGCGGGCCGGGGGATAACGCTCCCCGCGCGGGCCTGAGTTGGCGGGA
>CAMDSS010000261.1 GCA_945907085.1 Cyanobium sp. NIES-981
GCTGATGGGGGCGAACTCAAGCAGGATTTCGCTGCCATCGAGGTCGCCGTAGTAGCCGCTGAGCGCATCGAGATCGGCATCCAGCAGATCGATCGGGGCGGCCATGGGCGAGCAAGCGGGTGGTGCGCCAAGGCGCGATGGGGCGACCCTAGGCGCCAAGCGCCCTCGGCGGGATGGCGTTAAGCCGCTGCAAGGGGGTTGAGACGGTTGAACATGGTGCCGGCGATCTTCCGGGGAGAAAAGGTTCGGCCCAGTAGGGATGCCAGGGACCTGAGATCGTCCGTGTTCAGCCGATCGTCTTGGACCAGGGTGAGCAACAGCCGCTGGCGCAGGCTGCGGCCCCCAGGCCCCAGCAATAGCCTCAGGCCCGCGCCAGCGACGGGCAACAGGTCGGTGCTGGGGCCTTCGCTTTCCACCACGGCCAGTAGGTTCTCGAGCCGCTCAATCTGGAGCCGGCCGTCGCCATCAAAGAGCACTTCCAACAGTTTTTCGCGCATCTCCGCGGTATCACCGGCCAACAGGCGCTTGGCCACATAGGGGTACGCCACTTGGACGATTTTGAAATTCGGATCCAATCGCAGCGCCAGACCCTCCTGGCTCACGACGGCGCGAATGATGAGGGCAAAGCGCGCCGGCACCCGGAAGGGATAGGCATACATCAACTCCGAGAACCGGTCGGTGATCGCCTTGAAATTGAAGGCCCCCACGTTTTCGCCGATGGCACCACCAAGCACCTCCTCCAAGGCGGGCACGATCGGTTCGAGGTCGGTTTTGGGGTTAAGGAAGCCCAGGCCCACGAAATCGTTGGCTAGGGCGCGAAAGTCGCGGTTGATCAGGTGCACCACGGCCCCGGTGAGGGTGAGGCGATCGCTATCGCTGATCGAATCCATCATGCCGAAGTCGACGTAGGCCACATGGCCCAGGTCTCCGGTTTTTCCCGGTAGGGCAAACAGATTGCCGGGGTGGGGATCGGCGTGGAAATAACCGAATTCCAGCAATTGCTGCAGCCCGGCAATCACGCCAGTGCGGATCAGGGCCGAGGGGTCTAGCTGGCGGGATTCGAGCACCTGGCGTTCCTGGAGTTTGGTGCCGTTGATCCAGGTGGTGGTGAGTACCCGCTCTGCCGAGAGCAGCCTCTCCACCCTGGGGACGGTGACCTCGGGATGGTGGCAAAAGAGAGTGGCAAAGCGTTCAGCGTTGTCGGCTTCTTGCCGGTAGTCGATCTCGGCAAACAGGCTGCGGCCAAATTCATCGATGATGTCGCCCAAGCCAAAGCCCAGGTTCAAGGGCAACACAGGCGCTGCCGCTACGGCAAGCAGCCGGATGATCACCAGATCCCGGCGCAGCAGGTAGGGAAGATTGGGCCGTTGCACCTTGACGGCAACCCAATGGCCATCGGCGAGCTGGGCCTTGTACACCTGGCCCAGGCTGGCTGCAGCCACCGGATGGCCAGGGAAATGCTCAAACAGTTGATCGGCAGGGCCTCCCAATTCCTGCTCGATCGTGGCCAGGGCGATGGCGTGGGAGAAGGGGGGCAGGTTGTCTTGCAGTTGGGTGAGTTGCTCCAGCCAGTCGCGCCGCACCAAATCGGGGCGGGTGGAGAGGGATTGCCCCACCTTGATGAAGCAGGGCCCCAGGCCCGTGAGGGTGGCCAGGATCTTTTGGGCGAGCCGTTTCTGGACCTCTGGTTTGGGGCTTGAGCCCTGGATCACCAGCACCACAGCCAGGCTGCCCAGTTGCCAGAGCACCTCCACCAGGCGGGCCACCAGCACCCAAGGCCGCAGCAGTAACCAACGCAAATCCCGCCCTGGGGAGTAGGTGGTCACGCTTGCCGTCGCCGATGGGGAGCGCAGACTCTAGAAACGCTCGCGGTGAATCCATGGATTGGGTGGGGGTAAAGGGCCGATGAGCCTGTGGCTGCATTTGCCGGCCCATGGCCGCGGGCGAGGCCTGGCCCCAGGGCTGCGCAGGCTGTTGCGGCAGGTGCCGGCCTGCTGGGATCTGCCCGAGCTGCCTGAGGTGGGTGGACCCTTAATCCCCACGGGCTGGGTGGCTCAGGCCCAAAAGGAGTGCGCGGACCTGTTGGGTGCGGAGCGCTGTTGGTTTGGGGTCAATGGGGCCAGTGGCCTGTTGCAGGCCTCCCTGCTGGCGATGGCAGAGCCGGGCAGTCGGGTGTTGCTGCCCCGCAACCTGCATCGCTCCCTGCTGCACGGCTGTCTGCTGGGAGACCTGGAGCCGGTCCTGTTTGATCTGCCCTTTGACCCCGCCACCGGCCTGTGGTTGCCGCCACCGGCGCCCCATCTGGCGCAGGTGATTGCCGCTGCCCAGGCAACCGGTCCCTTGGCGGCCCTGGTGCTGGTGGATCCCAGTTACCAGGGCCTGGCGGGGGATCTGGCAGCGCTGGTGGCCCTGGGCCATCAAGCGGGCCTCAAGGTGCTGGTGGATCAGGCCCATGGCCAGGGGGAAGCCCTTGCTGCTGGTGCCGATCTGGTGGTGGTGTCGTGCCAGAAATCCAGTGGTGGGTTGGCCCAAAGCGCCCTGGTGTTGCACCAGGGCGAGAAGGTGGATCCTGGGGCGATGGAGCGGGCCCTGTTGTGGCTGCAAAGCTCCAGCCCCAGCGCTTTGTTGCTCGCATCGGCGGCCGCTTCCGTACGGCACGCCACCAGCGCCCGTGGCCAGGGCCAACGCCGCCGGGCCCTCGCCATCGCCGGGCGCCTGCGCAGGCGCTGCCATCAAAAGCAATTGCCCCTGGTGGCCAACCAGGACCCCCTGCGCCTGGTGCTCCACACCGCTGCCATGGGCATCAATGGCCTCGAGGCCGATGGTTGGTTGATGGACCGGGGGGTGATTGGTGAACTGCCTGAGCCGGGCATCCTCACCTTTTGCCTCGGCATGCAGCCCCCGGCCTGGCTGGAATGGCGCCTGCCTCGGCAGCTGGTGGCCCTGCGCAGCGCCCTAGGCGGCCCGCCCCTGCCGCCCTTCAGTGCCCCCCCCCTGCCCTTGGTGGCCTCGCCAGCGATGCCCCTTGGCCAGGCCTGGCGCTCGCCTGCCACCTCTGTGCCCCTGGCCGACGCGGTGGGGCGGATTGCCGCCGAACCGCTCTGCCCCTATCCCCCGGGGATCCCCTTGCTGGTGCCAGGGGAGCGGATCGATCGGGATCTGGCCGCGTGGTTGGCCAGTCAACAGGTCCTATGGCCCGGCCAAATCGCTGATACGGTAAAGGTTGTGGCCACGTACAGCTGATGCAGCAGGCCGGGGCCTACCAGTGGGATTTCGTGACCCCGGGCTTGCCCGATGGGGCGTTTGAGCACGCCCCCGGCTTCAGCCCCACCCCCATGGAGCTGCGGGTGATGCTGCTGGCCCACCTGCGGCCCAGGCCCGATTCGCTGGTGTGGGATGTGGGCGGGGGCACCGGAGCATTGGCGCTGGAAATTGCCAGGCTCATGCCCCAGGGGGCGGTGCACAC
>CAMDSS010000262.1 GCA_945907085.1 Cyanobium sp. NIES-981
GTTCGATCACCATTTCGATGACGGTGAATCCATCATCGAGGTGCTTGATGTCACCGCTGGGCGCCGCCAGCGACTTGAGCAAAAGCGTGACAACGTCGATTTTCCCCTCTAGATGGTGGAGCAAGTCGACCAAGAGGCCAATCGCCTCGGGGTAACCCGTCAATCCATCATTAAAGTGTGGCTGGCCGAACGACTGGAGCGGCCCCAGTCAACCAATCCCCAGAAAGGGGCAAGTGGGACCAAGCCGCCTGGAACCTTACAAGACAGCTGATCGACAAAGTCGTAAACAGGAACCAGAAGAAGCGACGCGACCCAACACCGGGCGCCTCTGGGCCAATGGAGCCGCAGTGCCTCCAACCAGCCAGGCACTCCAGGCCGGGGAGACAAAACCAGACCCTTCTTGCTAGTACAGGAGTACCTGTTTCACCGGTCGGCCATGGCCCCGTCCCTCCTCCAGGCCCCAGAAAGCTGGCCCCAGCTGGATTCTTCCCTGCTGATCGCCAGCCGCAGCAAGCAGGTCTGCCTGACCTGCCGCTCCTTCCGCCATCACATCGGTGAAGCCGAGATCCCCCTGCTCACCTGCCAATACCACCAGGGGCTGATCGGCCAAGGCGAGCACCTCACCCGGCGATGCCCCAACTGGGCAGGCCAGACGACTGGCCCGCAGGGTTGGGCACCGGAAGCGGCATGAGCCAGGAAGCCAGCCCGCTGCCTCCCTACACCTCACGCACATGGTGGCTGAGTGATGGCCGCGCCGTGTTGCACTTTAGGCCGGTTCGCTGGGATCAATACAGCCAGCGGCTGGAGATCATCAGCGGCGAACTGCTGCCAGGGGAACGAATTCCTTTGCTCTAGGCGCAGCCTTCCGCGAAGCGGTAGCACCGCCGTGAGCTGAGCCGCAAGGAGGCTGACTGGCTCTGGAGCAAACTCCGTCAACAGAGCTAGAATCCTTATTAAACTCAGCAGTGACGGCCCCATAGACCCTTGGTAAGGCTTCCCCCTGCTGACAGCCGCACTACTGGGACTGCACCACCCATGGATTATTCAGGAATTGCACACAAGAAAGTGGATGCTAAACTAATTAATACCAACATATACGCCCTGAAATGGGAATTGTAATTGTATTTGCTGCGACAATTATCGCCTTAACAGCAGCCCTTAAAAGCCTGTTGTTGATAGCCATGTTTACCCTCTACCCGCGCCGTAACCAGCTCAGCCGTGACGACCTGGCGGCGATCAAAGCGATTAGCACCTTTATAGCTGGGTGCTTAATTGTTCGCGATTGGATTCCATTCATAGCTGAATCAGCCGGATCCGAAAAAGCTCGCGGGGTAAACTTTGCGGGAATGATCCTGGTGATGGGACTAGCGGGAGGAATTGGGCTGACACTTGTTGTGACAGATCCTTTTATGTCAAGAATTACGAGGGTATTAGCAAAAAGCAGATATGGCGAGACCGACCTCCATGGTTTAGATGGCCAACGAGCTAGCAACAAGCGCTTAAGCAAACCCATTGGTTCAGGTTGGCTTATAGCATTGTCTCTCTTATTTGGCCTATCAGCCTTGCTTATCCCAACAATCGGTAGCGGTGATTCTGAGCGAGATTCCTCTTCAACCCACGCAGCAACCACCGACATTGCGGTTAGCCCCGAATACCTCAAAGAACTACCGCCGAGATGACCTTAATGGGCAAACTCCCATTGGCGCGCCTGAGATGAAGGCCATAGCCCCGGTCCCATCGGCATCGGAACCATCAAGTCCCGCCCTGGCTGTCCTCTCTTGTGCTGAAATGCAGCAGCCCAAGGCGCCATCAGTGGGCTAACCCGGCCCCAGCTGGAGGCCCTGGTCATCGCTTTCCGGCAGCGGTTCCGTCTAGCGGGGGGGCCCTCAGTGGCGGCTGCGATTAACCAAAAGCCGCACCATGACTGGGTTAAGGCGTTCTTGGTGCAGGTGGGGGGAAGGCCGTAGGCGCGAGACAAGCCGGATGGGACTGACAGCAAGGAGGCGAACGCTGAAGGTTTCTTGGCCGAGCACGTTGGCCAAATGGGGCACGCACCGGCAACATCCGAAATTCATCCTCCTTGGCATGACCGCCTTACTCAGGAATTCCTAGGATCGATCAACACGCCTCAATGTGACATTGGCTTTTCCAACTATTCTCCTGAGGCATAAAAATGCCGCATTTCCAGAGGCTTTTCCTACCCAAGCAGAAAAGAATTCAACGATCAATAATCAACCCAAATGTCCATACCACAAGACAAACAACATACGCATTTAGAGGCATCAGCTAGCCTAAGGATCAACTGTTTGGTCGTAGCGGAGGGAATCACATGGCAGCCATTTTCAAAGGCCCAAGCGAACGCCCACTTGTGGCCCTCACCATCGACGACTTCCCTAGTTCCGGTGCCGATAAACCCGGAGCTGGATCGATGGCCCTACTCGATCTCCTGCTTGAACTAGCCATCCCCTCTACCTTATTTGCGATCGGCGAACGGGTGTATAACCACCCAGGAATGGCCGCCAGGGCTATCCAGGAAGGCCATGAGCTAGGCAACCACATGAAACGCGATGAATGGTCATTCACGCTCGGGCGGGAGCCATTCCTGAAACAGCTAGATGACACCGCCGAAGGGATCAGGAGCGATCTAGCCTCTACTGCTCAGAACGTCCCGCTGCGGTGGTTTCGCCCTAGTGGTGGTTGGTACCACCCGCCGATGGAGACGTGGGTCCGATCCCGGGGCTACCGGCTGGTTATGGGCTCCCTCTGGCCGCTTGATGGCCTCGCGATAGCTCCGCCAGAGCGTGCTCAGCGATGGTTCATTCAACAGTTTGTCCATCCTGGCGCGATCATCGTGTTGCATGACACCCAAGCGGCCAATCCCGCCACGCTGAGGACGCTGCAGGCAGTGGTTCCAGCGCTGCAGCAGGGGGGGTTCAGATTCGTGACATTAAGCGAACTTTTAACTCAGGGATAAGGCATAGGCCTGCCTCACCTGCCGCTCCTTCCGCCATCAACTCGGTGAGGCCGAAATCCCCCTGCTCACCTGCCAGTTCCACCAGGGGCTGATCGGCCAGGGCGAGCACCTCACCCGCCGTTGCCCCAACTGGGCAGGCGAATCGACAGACCCGCAGGGTTGGGCGCCGGAAGCGGCATGAACCAAGACCCAAGCCCGCTACCTCCTTACACCTCACGCACCTGGTGGCTCAGTGATGGCCGCGCTGTGTTGCGCTTCCGCCCGGTTCACTGGGATCAGTACGGCAAGCGACTGGAGATCTTCGGCGACGAACTGCGGCCTGGCGAACCATTCCCCCTGCCCTAGGCGCAGCCTTCCGCGCAGCGGTGGAACCGCCGTGAAATGAGGCGCAAGGAGGCTGTCCAGCTTTGACGTGAACGCCGCAAAAAGGGCTTGAGTTCTTGCCCGCTCCCGTGGTGACGGACTGTTCGCC
>CAMDSS010000263.1 GCA_945907085.1 Cyanobium sp. NIES-981
CCCCCTGCGTTGGCTGATCCCCGGCTAAATACAGGGCAAGGGACTTGCCAAATAAACCCAACTGCCTATCGCTTGGCTTTCTCCCTCGGCACATCCACCAAAACCATGCTTGGGCTGCCCCAGCCCTTGGCTGGAAGCAGATCAGGTGCATTGGGACCAGGCGCTACGGAGGGACCCGCCGCAAAGGCCCCATTCACCCAGGCCAAAATCACTGGCGAGAGAACAGCCACCGTCTTCTCACCCTTCGGAGCACGCAAATTGAAATGGTCACCGCCTTTTGCCAGCACGAGATGGTGACCATCAGCCGGAGCCATGCCAAAAGGACCAATCGCTTCGGGATCGGGAGGAACAACAAAATCACGACTTCCCGAAATCAGGAGAATGCGCGCATGGAGGCCGTCTTGACCAATACGAGGATCAGCGATCAAGCCAATCGGTGGGCTCACCACAACAATGGCCTTAACCCTCGAATCAGAGATATTAAAATCGGCAATCGCATTGATAAAGGAGCATTGCAAAACCCAGCTAATACTCTCATCAGGATCATTGCGATTGGGGCAGCGCAGGCGCAGCAAGTCACCGTTGGCGCGCATACCAGCCAACTGGCCTGCAGTGACGCCACCCCATGAATGGCCTATCGCTACAACATTTTTAGTATCAATACCCTGGAATCCAGCAAGACGGCCATCGGCCACTGCATCGAGAATCGCTTTCACATCCTGGGGTCTGAGTCGTAATTCAGCAGGGGAAGGAGGCGGCGCCGATCCATCCAACATCGCGGTTTGCTGGCCTTTATCACTCCCCTGGTGAACCGGAAGAATCACGGTGTAGCCATAGGAGGCCAAGTGTTCAGCCCATCCCCAAAAACTATGGGGCGAATCCCATAATCCATGGGAGATCACCACAAGCTTGCCATTGGGGTTCCGCGTTGGTGCAATCACCTCCATCTCAACGGGCGCCTGCCGGTGGGCCACCACCAACTGAAGCCGGCGCGAGGCAATCGGCAGCGGTCCTGGCTTCTGAAGCCGGGGGTCAGTGGTGGCCGGCGGAAGGCTGGCCACCAATTGGTTGGCCACCCGCATCAAACCCGCATTTCGCTGCATGTTGGCAAGCATCTTGTCCAAATCAAAGCTCGCGCTCTTGCCAGGCAACTGCTGCAGGATTGATAACAGGGTCACAGGGCCTGCCTCGGTGGCCCGTTTAATCGCTGCCTTGAACTCTTGCTGTGATTGCTGTTGGGACGTAAGCCCTTGAAGCTGGCCGAGCGCCGCCAAGCCTGCGATCACCTGATCAACAATGGCGGTACCGCCACCTCCTTGAAATGTTGCCTTACTCAGGGGGAGGGGCGTTAGAAATGCCTTGGCCAACAGTTTACCAATTTTGCCGTCCGTCGCACGGTCAACCTCTGCCAAATCACTGGTGCCATTGAGCAGGGCCTTGGAATTGGCAAGCTCCGAAACTTTGACGGTATAGGTACCCAAATCAAAAGGAAATTTGACCTGCACCACTTCAATCGCCCGTGCCGGCAAGGGCATGGCTGTTACGGAAAGAGCCCCAACACAACTCAAAGAAGCCAAGAGGCCACGAAACGGTGATCTCCGATTCGTTCCGCAATTTCGATTCATTCGGAGACAGAGACCCTTCGGGGCCCATAGATTGTGGAGACTATCCTCCCACAACTAGGCGAATCATTCTGACGAATCGTCAGTATCGAGTTCTCGCCATATCTTCCCGATGGCTTTCCCAGCTCTGGCTGCCTGGGGCCACAAGCATCTGCTGGCCAATGGCCGCGATGGTGTCGAACCCGTGCTCGGACTCCATTCCTGGGAGAGAAGGCAGCATCCCCCCATTTCAACGCCTCTCACGCCAAAGCTGTGTAGAAGGGATTACTACTTGATGTAATCGAAACAGGTTTTCCTTAGCAGCTCGAGAACATAGGAAGGAAGCTGCAATTCCATCCAGCGGGCTTCAATCTCATCTCGGCGCTGACTAGTGGCATACCCTTTAACATCCCTGAAACTGGTCTTATTGATGGCCCTCAGCTCACGGTAGACCCTGGCAATACGGGAGTCGTCAATTACATTACCACCCGTGCAACCTTGCATCACGTGGGTAGATTCGTGAGCCAAGGTCTCCCAATATTCGTCGAGGTCGACATTTTTGCCATTTATGCAGATGGTAATTCGATCCGGATTCAATTCATAGAAACCCCAAAGATTTCGATCTCTGCACTTCTTGTTGACAACCGATGTACCCATCGAACGCAATAAAGCCTTGAGCTGCTTGATATCTTCACCCGTTGAAGCAAAGACAGCAGAACCAAGTCCTAGCCAAAGCGCAACTGCAATGGCCATAGCGTACCTAGGCAAGAAAAACATAATCGGATAGAAGGGTTCAACCAATCCCCATCCGGCAGATGTCGAGCACATCGGCCATCGAGCGAATTTGGTTCATGGTGTTGGTGAGCTGGCTAGCGCTGTCGAGTTCCACGCGCAAATCAATCCGGGCGGGCTTGCCTGCGGCGGTGCGCACCCGGGCATCACTGACGTTGATCCGGTGGTCGGAGAGGCGCATCAAGATGTCTTTGAGAACGCCGACTCGATCCAACACCTCGATCCTCAGCTGCACGGGGTAGCGGCGGTTTTGGGCCGTGGAAGCAGGATTCCAATCCACCAACAACCGACGCTGCGCAGGCACTTGGGCCACGTTGGCGCAGTCTTGGCGGTGGATGGTGATGCCGTGGTTGCCCAGGGCCACCGCCCCCACAATCCCCTCGCCCGGCAAGGGGCTACAGCAACCGCCGAGGCGGTAATCCAAACCCTCCAAGCCCTGGATCGGACTCGCACCGCCGGGGGCGGGGGGAGCTGAATGGTCGGCATGGGCCGTGCCCACCCCCGCTGCCACCTGCTCATTGCTGAGCACCGGGGCAGCCGCTTCGGAGGCCAGGCGGATTTCTTCCCGCAGGCGATTGATCACCTGCTGCAGGGTGACGCCACCAAAACCAAGGGAAGCGAGCAGGTCTTCGGTGCCGACCAGGTTGCAACGCTTGGCCACCTTGGCCATCGCCTCCCCGTGGAGCAGGGCATCAAAGCCATCCCGGCCCAACTCGCGCTCGAGCATCTCGGTGCCGCGGTTGATGTTCTCGTCGCGGTGGCTGCGCTTGTACCACTGGCGGACACGATTGCGGGCCGTCGGGGTGGCCACGAAGTTCAACCAATCCAGGCTGGGATGGGCCGCCTTGGCGGTGATCACCTGCACGAAATCGCCGTTCTGGAGGGGCGTTGCCAGGGGACACAGCCGATCGTTGATCCGCACCCCTTGGCAATGGTTGCCGATCTCGGAGTGGATCCGGTAGGCGAAATCCACGGCTGTGGAGCCCTTCCGCAGGCCCACCACATCGCCGTTGGGGGTGAACACAAACACCTCCTCATCGAAGAGG
>CAMDSS010000264.1 GCA_945907085.1 Cyanobium sp. NIES-981
GCTCCGATGACTCAAGCCAAAACACTGGATTACTGGCAGAACATGCGGATCGCCATGGAGGCGGCAGGGGCAACCTCAAGTGCCATCTACAAACGAGCCCTGGCGATCACGCAGGGGCTTCCAGATCCCCTTGCCCCTCAGGATTCAGCTCGGTCGTAACGGCTAGCCCCCTTTCAGAGGCGGGGGCCGCATCTCCGGCGGCGGCCCTGCCCGTCAGCCAGGGCGGATGCACGTATCCCCCCCTTGCCACAACCGTTCACACCCTGTTACGTTAGCGGTAACAATCCGTTACAGACATGGCTGAGTCCGCTTCCCGCTTTGGTTTCGTTGCTTTCGCTGAGACTTGGAACGGCCGTCTGGCCATGCTCGGCTTTGTGATCGGTCTGGGCACCGAGCTCCTGACAGGTCAGGGCATTCTTTCCCAAATTGGTCTGGGTTGAGCGTCATGGAAACCGATTACACCGCTGCAATCTCGGTCGTTGCTCTGATCACCGCCGTGCTTTCGGCAATGACGATCTACGTGCTTAGCCGTCCTACGGACCTGGCCAAGAGGGTCGGATGATTTCTGCAATCACCATCGTTCTTATCGGTGCCTGGATTGTTGGTGCTCTCAACCAGCCGGATCTTTTCGATTGAGCCTATAGCTCTTGCTTCTTCTGGTTTCCAATAACTATTCCGCCACCAAAAGTCATGACCAACACTCCTTCTAACGGCCCAGCGCTTAATAACAGCGCGGAACAGCTGACCCTCATGGAGCAGCTCAAACAAGTTGAACTGTTTAACGGCCGCGCTGCGATGCTCGGCATTGTGATCGGCATCGTGGTGGAAGGAGTAACCGGCTTTGGTATTGCCCACCAGATTGGCTTAGGCGCCTTGGTAGATGGCTACGCCGCCTGCCGTACCCAGTTTCTGCCTTTCTGCTTCTGAGCTTCTGCAGGCCCTTTGTTTCTGACCCCTAGGTAATACCTGGGGGTTTTGTTTGGCGCCAGTGGAATAACCGGCGGCCTCCAACCCCACCGGCTAGCCGCCATTAGACGGACCAGCGCTGGGGAGGCTCAAGCTCTTGGGGCTCTTTTTCCAGCTGGATCAGCCACCAGACTGCTGGATAGGCGGGCTCGGGCTGTGGCTCCTGCCATTGACCGCAAGACTGAGCCTCTTCCCATGCATCAATGAGGGACTGCATGGTGGTGAAGAGCGGGAACATCGCTGTCTGCACAGCCGATGGGCCCCTCCGCCCAGCTGAGGTTCTGAATGGGCGGTTCTGCTCAGCGCAAATAGCGGTGCGGCAGCGGGCTCGGGCCTTTGCGGAATAGCCAAGCGGGAGCGAGCGGCTGGAGCAGGCGGGAGCGGTGGAATCCCCTGGCTCGCTGTCATCCCACAGGTCTGTGCACGGCTTGCACGGTTTATTCAGCGGCCGCAAACGCGCATAACCCCGACCAGGCTGCAGCGTAGAAACCCACAGGCGATTGGCTGCCAAGCCGCAGCCCGCTACTGCGCGAGCTGAACAAGGACAAACCAAGGTGTATTGCTCGATGGATCGTCAGCCAGGTGGCTCAGTTTTCGATGTCGCTTGTCAACTGGCTATGTCCAGAGCGTTGTCAGGGTCCATCACCTTCACCATCTCGACGCCGAAGCCGGCACAGTCAGCAAAGAATAAAGCGTACTGGGGCATGACGGTCATGGCTGACAGCGCGATGATGACTGATAGGGGTAGATATGCAGCCCATCCCATGACGTCAGAGACGTCATCAACAATGGCACGCAGACTCCGCCAACTCCTATCACCCCATGCCGACACCGCTGTGCGGAGGTGGACCTTGACGGTTTCAAAAATCTGCTCGCTCAGCTCGTACTTATCCAAGTAGGTGGCGGAAGGACAGGATCGTGGTTTCATCCGGAATCCATTCACTAATCATATCGATGCTGGCAAAGCGACTCATGGTGGGCACCGCTATCAAGGCCTCTTCCATAGCCGGATAGCCGAGCGAGCACCACTGTTGCAGCAAGTAGATGCCCAGCATCGTCATCAGTGGATATGGCGGACGGCCACCCTTCTTGTTGGTCTTGGGGTCGTGGGGCACGATTAACTCGATAAATGCCTGGCAGGGCACCATCGCCTCCATCTCAGAGAGAAAATTTCTCGCGCTTGGTCTGCTTCTAGTGACTCCGCCACACTCGACTTAAGTCGAGGTGGGTGCACTGATGAGCTCGTAATCCGAGAAGCGAAGCTGCTTGCCATCCATTAAGCGAAGCCTTGCATGCGATCACAGAGTCATTGTCGCGCGGATGGACTGGGATTTCCAAAGCTTCCCCGGACAATTTGTATATTGAGACCTTTATTTGGTTTCTACTATTATTCAGCCCTGCGTCGCTCGTAGGCTGCAGTTATTGAACTCGAATCAGTTTGAACAAATACAAACTCACTTCCATTGTGTGTTGCATAAATGTCGTAATGAGATACGTTTTTTTGATTATCTTCGAACGTAACAGTTCCCGAACAATTTGAATTCATTGTATATGTACCCTTGTAGCTTCCGCGGGCAATGGTTCCATTGAAGTTTCCAGTATATACCCCCGACATGCCGCCCTTGCCGTCAAAGTACTCGCGACCGGCTTGGGCAAAAGGCTGGTTTTTGTCGGCTGATGTTCCTAGAGTAATTCCATCCTGGGCATATAAGTAGCTTCCTTTTATTGTCGCCACAGAGCATTGATCACCAGCAGATACTGGAGAAGCAGATACTGCAGCCCCAGAAATAGTTAGTGCCAAAAGAATGAATATTGATTTAGATTTTTTCATAAGATTGCAGTAAAATTACTTATTCAATGCTAGCAGTTGTCGGCCGCGAAGGGAGCGGGTGGAGCAAGAAAGGCCGTTTCTCTAGCCTTTTTCTTCCTCCCTTTTGCTCCCCTGCCCCCTGGCACGGCCACCAAGCCAGTACCCCAATAAAAGGGGGCCGATGGCCGCCGCTGGGGGATTAGCAGACTGAGACGGTGACGCCGGGGAGGCCCTGCGACTTGCGTGCAAAGGCAAATGCCTTCTCAGCAGTGATCAGCCGCATCTTCTTTACCGGCTTACCGCGCCTCCCGAAGTGCTCAACGGTGCAGGGCACAGCGCCGCTCTTTTTGATACCAGGGGCATAGCGATGGACGATCAGCAGGCGGATATTGCAGACGGGGTCTTATGGAGCTGCCATGGAAATTTTGGCGATGAACCCCCAGGTGACGCCCCACGGCGCACTAACAGGCAAGGGAGGGCAACCTGCAAGGGGTGCTCGACGAATTACCAGCAGAGCCCCAAAGCCAACAGTGCTGGTTCTGTCCGCCTGCCGGCTGCTACGACCGGGATCAACCAAAGCAAAAGGATCTGAATACTGCCTCTAAGCAGTAGGGGCGCGGTGAGAACGCCTCAATGGATGCGGTCCTGCTGTCTGGCA
>CAMDSS010000265.1 GCA_945907085.1 Cyanobium sp. NIES-981
CAGGCGTTGCAGGGATCGGCGATGACCTCGCCCGTGCCTTCGCAGGTGGGGCAGGGGGCCACCTGGGTGAAGCTGCCAAAGGGGGTGCGGGTGGCGCGGCGCACCTGGCCGGCGCCGGAGCAGGTGCCGCAGGTGGTGGGGCCGCTGCCGGCCTTGGCGCCGGAACCCTTGCAAGTGGTGCAGGTTTCCAGGTGGCGAATTTGCACCTCCTTTTCTTGGCCGGCGATCGCCTCGCTGAAGCTGATCGTGAGGTCAAAGCGCAGGTCATCGCCCTGGCGGGGGCCGCGGCGGCGGGGACCGCCGCCGCCCTGGCTAGCGCCTCCGCCAAAACCACTGAAGAAGGTCTCAAACAGGTCGGCGAAGCCGCCCATGTCGCCCACATCGGGCATGCCACCGCCACCACCCAGGCCAGCCTCGCCGAACTGGTCGTAGCGGCTGCGGGTCTGGGGATCGCTCAGCACCCCATAGGCGCGGCCGATCTCCTTGAACTTGTCCTCAGCCCCCGGGTCCTTGTTGACGTCCGGGTGGTACTGCCGGGCCATGCGGCGGTAGGCCCGCTTGAGGGTCTCGGGGTCCGCATCCCGGCTGACCCCCAAGAGGTCGTAGTAATCCGCCATTGCTCAGCTCTGTCAGTGGAACCCTAAAGCCGTGGACTGGGTCATTCGGCCTCGCCGGAGCCAGGCGCCGCCGCCGCCGAGGGACCCGGGCCCATGGACACCTTGACCAGGGCATGGCGCAGCACCCGACCGTCGAGGTGGTAGCCCCGTTGCAGTTCGGCAATCACCACATCCTCGGGATGCTCGTCGCTGGGCTCCCGCAACACCGCCTCATGCAGGCTGGGGTCGAAGGGTTCGCCCTCCACCCGCATCGGCGACACCCCCAGCTGCTTGAAGACGTCGACGAGCTGCTTGTAGAGCCCCTGGTAGCTGCGGTGCAGGCCCTGGGCCTCCTCATGCTGGGGATCAAGCTGCTGGCGGGCCCGCTCGAAGTTGTCCACCACCGGCAGGATCTCGCTGAGGGTGGAGCAGGTGATCTGCAGGCGCTGATCCTGCTGGTCCCGGGACTGGCGCTTGCGGAAGTTGTCGAAATCGGCGGCAATGCGCATGTACTGGGAGCGCAGGCTCTCGTGCTCACTGCGCAGGGCCTTCAGTTCGGCCTCCAACTGCTCCTGCTTGGAGCCCGATGGAGCCCCTGCTTCACTAGCGCCCTCGCCTTCGGTCCCTGGGGCGGGATTGGACTCCAGGGCAGGAGCTTCGGCCCCACCTCCAGCCGCCTGATCCGAAGCCTGGTCGGCGATCGGGTCGACCGCCTCGGGGCTGACGGCCTCAGCTGCGGAGTCGTGGGAATGGTTGGCGTCGCCGCTCATGCTGACTGAAGCGAGGATCTGGCCTAGACATGTTGGATTCTCGCGGGCTTTCCCCACAAGCGGGGGAAGCCCGCACCTCCCAGGTCTGCCAGGCCCTCCCAAGCCATGACCCTGACCCCTTCTCGGCCCGTACCTTTGGCCACCGAACCCTTACAACAGCGGTTGGAAGTGGAGCTGTTGCTGGGGGAACGGTTGCTGACAGCGGCCGAACTGAGGGAGGCCGGCCCGATCCGCTGGAGCTGGAGCCCGTCGCTCAGCCAGGACCGATGCGAGGAGTTCACCTGCCTACCGGTGCGTCAGCACGACGGCCTCATAGTGGTCGCCATCCCCACGAGCCTGGAACGGGAGGACCGCAGCCGACTCCAGGACCTAGCCCTCAGCCAAGGAGTGAATCTAGAGCTGCGTCTGGCGATGCAGACGGATATCGATGCCGTTCTAGAAGAAACCCGCAGCAATAACGCCGAGGACGACTCGTTCAAGGCTGATTCCAGCGACACCAGTGTTGAGCCCTTTTCCTTACTGGACAACCTGAACCTGGCCGCCAGTTTGGAGGATGCGCCGGAGGAAGATAACTTCGCCAGCATGGACCTGGAATCGACCAATTCCTCGCCCATCATCAACCTGGTCGACAAGATTCTGATCCAAGCCCTCAGCAGTGGCACCAGCGATATTCACATTGAACCCCAAGAAGATGGCCTGGTGATTCGCTTGCGCCACGATGGCGTTCTCGAACAGCTTGCCGTGTTACCTAAAAATATTATCCCGGCAATCACATCCAGATTAAAAATTATGGCCGATCTGGATATTGCCGAACGGCGCCTCCCCCAGGATGGTCGGATTCGCCGCATGTTCCGCGGCCGCGTCTTTGACCTGCGCGTCAGCACCCTGCCGACCCGCTTTGGTGAAAAAGTCTGCCTGCGCCTGCTCGATAGCGGCTCGACGAAACTGGGGCTCGACAAACTGATCAGTAATCAAGATGCCCTTGGCATGGTGCGAGATATGGGATCCAAGCCCTACGGCATGATCCTGGTCACCGGCCCCACCGGATCAGGTAAATCCACGACTCTTTATTCCCTACTATCAGAGCGTAATAGTCCAACGATTAATATCTCTACGGTTGAGGATCCGATTGAATATAGCCTTAAGGGGATCTCCCAAACCCAGGTGAACCGGGAGAAGGGCTACGACTTTGCTCGGGCCCTGCGGGCCTTCATGCGCCAAGATCCCGATGTGCTCCTAGTGGGGGAAACCAGGGATCTAGAAACGGCCAAAACGGCTGTGGAAGCAGCCCTCACGGGCCACTTAGTGTTAACCACCCTGCATGCCAATGACGCCCCCAGTGCCATTGCCCGCCTGGCAGAAATGGGTGTGGAACCCTTTTTGGTGAGTGCCTCCCTGATCGGTATCGTCTCCCAACGCCTAGTGCGCCGGGTCTGCCCGACTTGCCGAGTGACCTACCACCCCAGTGAACAGGAATTGGGGCGCTTTGGACTGTTTGCCAACAGCGAGTCGCACATTACCTTCTACAAATCGAAGCGCTCGATCGAATCCAACGAAAAACCTTGCGCCACCTGTAAAGGACTGGGCTACAAGGGGCGGATTGGGGTCTACGAAGTACTCCGCATCAATGAGGCCTTGGCCGCGGCTATTTCCATGGAAGCCAGCACGGATCAAATTCGCCGCCTAGCCCTGGAAAATGGCATGACAACCTTGTTGGGCTACGGCCTTGACCTAGTACGTAACGGCTATACAACCCTGGAGGAAATTGGCCGGATGATTCTCACCGATGCCGGCCTAGAATCGGAGCGCAAGGCCAAGGCTCTCCATACGATCAGTTGCAAGGGCTGCGGGGCCGGCATGCAAGAAGACTGGCTGGAATGTCCCTATTGCTTGACCCTAAGAGACTAAGCTTGATCGTATAGCCTTGGCATCATGGACCAAGCTGGTGCCATCAATAAAGTGATGGCCATGGGCAAATGGCCCAATGGAACTTCGGGGAACTGTCCACCGGGGTTGCTGATTCATTCGATTTCCTAGAGAATAACCACCATCTTGACCGAGA
>CAMDSS010000266.1 GCA_945907085.1 Cyanobium sp. NIES-981
AGGCGGCATCTTGGTCTCCAGCCTCGGATACCCACTGTTTGACCCTGTTGCCAAGCCAAAGCAGAGCCAGGAACCAGCGGAAATCCTCAACCTCCGCAGCCCCTCCAACGGTGTGGAAGCCAAAGGGCTCTACACAGCAGAGGGCTTTGTCGTACTGGCCGGTTCAGTTGGCCGTGTTGACACAGCCCCCTCCCTCGGGGAGACCAACGAACGATGGAGACAACGACTACTGGACGGCGGTGTCATGCGACCTGATGACCAGGGCCGCCTTGTGTTCCCGAAGGACCACTTGTTCAAGTCCCCAAGCGGTGCTGCCATTGCATTGCTCGGTCGCACCGCCAATGGGTGGAGGGAATGGAAGAGTCCAAAGGGCAAGACCTTGCACG
Source organism: Cyanobium sp. NIES-981 (assembly GCA_945907085.1). Classification (GTDB taxonomy): domain Bacteria; phylum Cyanobacteriota; class Cyanobacteriia; order PCC-6307; family Cyanobiaceae; genus Cyanobium_A. The sequence goes on from CAMDSS010000266.1 coordinate 387, forward strand.
AGCTGATTCGTGAACCGGAGGCAATCAACCCATGAGCATCCACCTCGAATCCGCCTTCGAAAAGGAAGTCTGCGAGTACCTCGGCAGTCACGGCTGGCTCTACCAAGACAAGACGGCAGACAACTACGACCGCAAGCTGGCCCTCTACCCGCCAGACCTGACCGCCTGGCTTGAGGAATCGCAGAAAGACGCCTGGGATACCTACAAGCAGAAGAACGGCAGCAAGGCAGAGGCCAACCTGCTGCAACGCATTCGAGAACAGCTCGACCAGCAAGGAACCCTCGACCTCCTGCGCAACGGCATTGAAGTCATGGGTCTCCCCAAGGCCCTCAAGCTGGCGGAGTTCAAACCAGCCCTGGGCCTTAACCCTGAAATCCTAGCCCGTTACAAAGCCAACCGCCTACGGATCGTCCGTCAGGTGCGGTACTCGCTGCACAAAGAGAACAGCATCGACCTGGTCCTCTTCCTCAATGGCATACCAGTCGCCACCGTTGAACTCAAGACCGACAACACCCAGTCGATAGAAGACGCGATCTACCAATACAAAAAGGATCGCAACCCCAAACCAGTCGGCCAAACTCCCGAGCCCTTGCTCACCTTCCCAAGTGGCGCCCTGGTGCACTTCGCCGTGAGCAACCGGGAGGTGCGCATGAGCACCAAGCTCGCCGGCTTTGGCACCATTTTCCTTCCCTTCAACAAAGGCAGCGACCCCGGCGGCCAGAACTGCGGCAAAGGCAATCCCCTCTGCGATGGCCACCAAACCGCCTACCTCTGGGAAGAGGTGTGGGAACGCGAAAGCTGGCTGGAGATCCTGGGCCGCTATTGCATCGCTGAGCGCGACAAGAAAAAGCAGATCTCCCGGATCCTTTTTCCCCGCTACCACCAGCTCGCCGTCACCCGCCTACTACAGCAAAGCGTTTTGCAGGAAGGGCCCGGCCAGAAATACCTGGTGCAGCATTCCGCCGGTTCCGGCAAAACCAATTCCATCGCCTGGACCGCCCACTTCTTCTCCGAACTCCACAACGCCCAAGACCAGAAGGTGTTCGATTCGGTGCTGGTGGTGAGTGATCGCAACGTGATCGACACCCAGCTTCAGGAAGCCCTCGAAGCCTTTGAACGCAAAAAAGGCGTGGTTGCCTCCATCACCAATGAAGACGGCAGCAAGAGCGGCAAGCTCGCAGAAGCCCTCAGCGGCGACAAGAAGGTGGTGGTCTGCACGATCCAGACCTTCCCCTTTGCCCTGGAAGAGGTGAGAAAGCTGGCCGCCACGGGCGGTAAGCGCTTTGCCGTGATCGCCGATGAGGCTCACAGCTCCCAAACAGGTGAGGCAGCGACCAAGCTCAAGCAGGTGCTCTCAGCCACGGAAGCGGCAGATCTGGCCGATGGCGGTGAGGTGTCGATCGACGACGTACTCGCAGCCCAGATGGCCGATCGCGCCAAGGAAAGCGGCATCACCTATGTGGCTTTCACCGCCACCCCCAAAGCCAAAACCCTGGAGCTTTTCGGGCGCAGGCCTAAGCCTGATGAACCAGCCGAGGAAGGCAATCTCCCCGAGCCCTTCCACGTTTATTCGATGCGCCAGGCCATCGAAGAGGAATTCATCCTCGATGTGCTTCAGAACTACACCTCCTACAAGCTCGCCTTCCGCTTAGCCCAAGAAGGCCAGGCCATCAGTGAAGAAGAGGTGGAGCGCAGCACTGCCCTCAAAAAATTGATGGGCTGGGTGAAGCTTCATCCCCACAACATCGCCCAGAAGGTGGCGATCATCGTGGAACACTTCGTTGAGTTCGTTGAGCCCCTGCTGGATGGCAAAGCCAAGGCCATGGTTGTGGTGGGCTCGCGCAAGGAAGCAGTGCGCTGGAAGCTGGCCATCGACAAGTACATCGCAGCCAAGGGTTACCCCCTCGGCACCCTGGTGGCCTTTAGCGGGGAGGTGAACGACAGCGAGTCGGGTCCTGATGGCTTCACCGAAAAAAGCCCGCACCTCAACAAGGGCCTCAAGGGCGATATCCGCGAAGCCTTCAAGGGTGATGAGTTCCAAATCCTGCTGGTGGCCAACAAGTTCCAAACGGGCTTCGACCAGCCCCTGCTCTGCGGCATGTATGTGGATCGGCGGCTAGGCGGCATCCAGGCCGTGCAAACCCTTTCTCGACTGAATCGCTGCTACCCCGAAAAGACCACCACTTACGTGGTCGACTTCGCTAATGAGCCAGACGACATCCTGGCGGCCTTCAAGACGTACTACGCCACCGCCGAGCTGGCATCCGCCACCGATCCCAACGTGATCCTGGATCTCAAAACCAAGCTCGATGCCCAGGGCCACTACGACGAATTCGAAATCGATCGGGTGGTGAAGGTGCTGCTGGATCCACGCAACAAGTCAAGCCAGCTCCATGCAGCGCTTGAGCCCGTGGCCCAGCGGCTGATGAACACCTACAAGGAAGCCAGGTTGGCAATGCGCCAGGCCCAAGACATCAACGACGCCGACGCCCTGAAGTCAGCAAAGGATGAACTGGCAGCACTGGCGCTGTTCCGCAGCGACCTAGGCAGTTACGTGCGCTTCTACACGTTCCTCTCCCAGATCTTCGACTACGCAAACACCGGCCTAGAGAAGCGGGCGCTGTTCTTCAAGCGGCTGCTGCCGCTATTGGAATTTGAGCGGGAGATCAGCACCGTAGATCTCTCCAAGATCGTGCTCACCCACCACCACCTCCGCAATCAGGGGCAAACCCAACTCGACCTCAACAAAGGAGAAGCGGTCGCCATTCCTGGTCTAGCGCCCGGTGGCGGTTCGGTTCAAGACAAGGACAAGGTGCTGCTCTCCGAGATCATCAGCAAGCTCAACGACCTGTTCACCGGCGACCTCAGCGACGAGGATAAGGTGACCTATGTGCGCGCCGTGATCCGCGGCAAGTTGCTCGAATCGCCAACCCTCAGGCAGCAGGCGGCGGCCAACAGCAAGGAGCAATTCGCCAATTCGCCCGACTTCGGCAATGCCCTGATGGACGCGATCATCGGTGCCCTTGATGCCCA
>CAMDSS010000267.1 GCA_945907085.1 Cyanobium sp. NIES-981
TGATCCGGTAGCCCAGGGCGGCCGCATTGACCAGCAGCACCAGGGCGAGGGGGGCCTGCCAGGGGCGCAGAAGCCGGCGGGATGGGGGTCGCCGTCGCCGTCGAGGCCAGAACTTCAAGGCCATTCCACTGCGTTGAGCCTGGGGGATCGGGATCCGAACTGCAAGATCGCTCCCTTACAGCGTAAGTGGCCAGCCCTAGGGGTTCAGGGTGGGGCTAAACGGCCCATCAAGCCGAGCTCCCAGCCCTTCACGATCCGATAGACCACCGGCACCACAAACAGGCTCAACACGGTGGAAACCAGCAGGCCAAAAAACACCACGGTGCCAATGCTGACGCGGCTGCCAGAACCAAACCCGCTGGCAAACAACAGGGGGACAAACCCCGCCAACGACGAGAAGGCGGTCAGCAGGATCGGACGCAACCGGGCGATGGCCGCTTCGCGAATCGCTAAGTCGAGGGCGAGCCCCTCCTTCAGCCGTTGGTTGGCAAATTCAACGATCAAGATGCCATTTTTCGCGGCCAGGCTCACCAGCACCAACAGACCCATCTGCCCGTAAACATCGAGGGGCAAGCCCCGGGCGGCCAGGCCCAACCCCGCTCCCAGGAGGGCCAGGGGCACCGTGACCAGGATCACAAAGGGATCGAGGAAGTTGTCGTAGAGGGCGGCGAGCACCAGCACCATCACCACGATGGCCAGGCCGAAAACCCTGAGGTTGCCGCCACTGGCCTTGGCTTCTTCGCGGGCCAGGCCTGCCCAACTGATCTCGGTGTTGCCGTTGCCCATCTCTCGCTGCACCTGCTCGAGCAGGGCAATGGCCTGGCCACTGCTCACCCCTGGCTTCGGGATCGCCCGAATGCTGATGGACCGGTCTAAGCGGGTGTGGTTGATCGTGGTGGGGCCGCTGCCCCGTTCCACCTGCACCAATTCGGCTAGGGGGATCAGCAGGCCGTTGCGGTTTTTGACGTTGAGATCGAGCACATCGGCCGCATCGCGCCGGCCGGCCCCATCGAGCTGCACGATCACCTTGCGCACTTGGCCGCTCTCGAAGCTGTCATTGACGTAATCCGAACCAAAGCTCGCGCCCAGGGTGTCGATCACCGTGCTGAGATCCACGCCGAGGGATGCCATCTGCAGCCGGTTGGGCACCAGCTGAATCTGGGGGGCCCCGGCGGTGAAGCGGGTGGAGACCCGCTCAAATCGACCGGTGGCCGTGGCGGCCCGAATGAAGGCGCGGGCTTCGGCCTCAAAGCCTTCGAGATTCATCTGGCCATTGCTGGTGTCGAGTAGTTCCAGCTCCAGGCCCCCCTCTGAGCTGAAGCCCCGCACCGATGGGGCCTCACTCAGTTGCACCACGGCCCCCCGCACCCTGCGGCGCAACTTGGCATTCAGCCGCTCGCCCACGGCGGCGGTGGAGGCGTCTGCACCCCGGCGCGTTTCGATCGGTGCCAAGCGCAAAAAGAAGGTGCCCTTGTTGGGGCTGCTGTCCCCGAAGGAGCGCCCGGCGTTGAAGTTTGCCCGGGTGATCAGCGGTTCGCTCGCCACCGTTTGGCGCACCTGATCCAGCACGGCCTGGGTTTCTTGGATGCCCAGGCCATCGGCCAGGATCACCACTCCCCGCAGCTGGCCACTGTCTTCCTGGGGAATGAAGCTGGTGGGTCGGGTCTGCAACACGATGCCGGTGAGCACCAGGCCCGCCAGCAGTAGCAGCACCACGCGTCGGCGCTGGTGCATCACCCGATCGAGCCAACGGCCGTAGGGCTGCTCGAGGGCCTCCAGGGCCCGCCGGGAGGGATCAATCCAGCGCAGTAGCCACGACAGTTCCGTCTGGTTTTGCCTCAGTAAACGGCTCGCGGCCACAGGGGTGAAGCTGAGGGCATTGAGGGTGGAAAACAGAATCGAGGCGCTGATCGTGATGGCAATGGGGGCATAGAGGCGGCCCAGGCTGCCTGTCAGGCCCAGCACCGGGATGAACACCACCACCAAGACCAAGGAGGTGGCGATCACGGCACCGGAGAGTTCGGCCATGGCTTCGCGGGCCGCCTGGAGGGGGGGGGTGCCCCGCTCCAGGCGGCGGCCAATGTCTTCGCTCACCACGATGGCGTCGTCCACCACCAGGCCGGTGGCCAGCACCATGCCAAACAGGGTGAGGGTGTTGATCGATTGACCGGTGAGTTTGAGCAGGCTTAAGGCGCCGATCAGGGCCACGGGCACGGCTGCGGAAGTGATCAGGGCGAGCCGGCTGTTGCCCAGGCCAAGCAGCAACACCACAAACACCAGCACCACCGCATCCCGCAGGCTGTCGACGGTGCCGTGGATGCTGCCCCGCACGTAGTCGGCCTCATCGGTGATCAGCTGCAGCTCAATTCCTGGTGGAAATTTGGGGGAGAGCTCGTCGATGGCCTGGTTCACCGCTTCACTCACGGCGATGGCATTGCTGCCATCCCGCTGGTAGATCGACAGGGCCACCGTGGTTTGGCCTTTGAGGTTGGTGGTGATCGTGTCGTAGGTCTCGTTGCCAAGCTCGACCCGGCCCACATCCCTCAACAGGGTGACGCCGCCATTGGGGGTGCGGGCCACCACCAGGTCGCTGAAGTCGGCGGTATTGCGCATCCGGCCCTCCATGCGGAGCGGCAGGGTGATCTCTTGGCCTAGGGGGCTTGGGGCCGCACCGGTTTGGCCCAGGGCCGCCAGCAGGTTTTGTTGCTGCAGGGCTGTGCGCACATCGCCAATCGTGAGACCCCGCTCCTCAAGCTTCATGGGATCCAGCCACAGGCGAAAGGCCAGGCCACTGCCCCCCGAAAGGGAGACGTCTCCGACGCCGGGCACCCGCTGGAGCCGATCACGCACCACCTGGTCAACCCAGCCGCTCAGGAAGGTGTCGCTGTACTCCTTGGCATCGGCGCTGAAACTCAGCACCATCAACAGATCGTCGGAGCTGCGGCGCACCTGCACGCCAAAACGGGCCACCTGGGCCGGCAGTTGGCGGCTAATGACGGCGACTTCGTTTTGGGTGTTGATCTGGTTCAGCTCCGGATCGCCGCCTTCAAAGCCCAGGGTGATGGTGCTGCCGTTGGCGGAACTGGTGGAACGGATGGTGTCGAGCCGTTCCAGCCCATTCAATTGTTTTTCCAGCAAGGCTGTTACCCCCTGCTCCACCACCTCCGGGCTGGCGCCGGGGTAATTGGCCCGCACCGTGACGCGGCTCGGGGCGATCGGGGGCAGGTTCTCCACCTGCAGCAGGGGCAGGCTCACCAGACCCCCTAACAGCACGATCAGGCTCACCACCAGGGTGAGCACCGGTCGGCGCAAGAAGGGATCGGCGATGGATCGCATCGTTGGGCCTAAGACCGCATGATCACCATGAGCATTGCATCCATGGATGGTGTCTCAGCCAACGGATGGTGTCTCAGC
>CAMDSS010000268.1 GCA_945907085.1 Cyanobium sp. NIES-981
GGCCATTGTTCATGCCGAAACCTCCACCGGCATTTGCCAGCCCCTGGAGGGCGTGGGTGACCTCTGCCGCAAGTACGACTGCCTGCTGTTGCTGGATACGGTGACCTCCCTGGGGGCCGTTCCCCTCTATCTCGACGATTGGAAGGTCGACCTGGCCTACAGCTGCAGCCAAAAGGGCCTGAGTTGCCCCCCTGGCCTGGGCCCCTTCACCATGGGACCCAGGGCCGAAGCCAAAATGATGGCGCGCGAAGGCAAGGTTCCTAACTGGTATCTCGATGTCACCCTGCTCAACCAGTACTGGGGTAGCGATCGGGTGTATCACCACACGGCTCCGGTCAACATGAATTTCGGCATGCGCGAGGCCCTGCGCCTCCTCGCCGAAGAGGGTCTGGAGGTTTCCTGGAGCCGCCATCGCAGCAATGCAGAGCTCTTGTGGGCGGGCCTCGAGCGCCTTGGTTTGGAGCTCCATGCCCCCGAGCACTTGAGGCTTCCCACCCTCACCACCGTGCGGATCCCTGAGGGTGTGGATGGCAAGGCCTTCACCCTCCATCTGCTCAACAAGCACGGCATTGAGGTGGGCGGCGGCCTCGGTGCGCTGGCCGGCAAGGTCTGGCGGATTGGCCTGATGGGTTACAACAGCCAACTCGAGAATGTGGAAAAGCTCTTGAACCTCTTCGAAACCGAACTGCCAGCTTTCAAGGGATCTGCGCCAGTTGCCGTCGCTGCCTAAACCAGGCGGTTAATTGCTCCTGGGCCAGCTCTTGGCAGACCCCGCCCACCACCTCCATGGCGTGGTGGGCACTTGGGCTTTGGGCTAGATCGAGGCAGCCGCCGAGGGCTCCGCGCTTGCTGTCGCTCGCTGCGAAAACCACCCGTCCCATCCGGGCTTGCACCAGGGCTCCAGCACACATCGGGCAGGGCTCCAAGGTGACAAGCAAGGTGCAGTCGTTAAAGCGCCAATCGCTCCTCAGCCTGGCGGCTTGGCCCAGGGCGGTGAGTTCGGCATGGCCCAGCGGGTCATTGCCGAGGTGGCGGCTGTTGCTGCCCCAGCCGATGCAGCGGCCTGATCTATCCAAGACCGCAGCGGCCACGGGAATTTCCCCCTGCTGGCCCACCCGCCCGCCGTGGCGCAGCAGGCGCGCCATCCAGAATTCGAGCGTCTTGGGGCTCAAGGGATTGGGCTTGGTCATCCATCCCTTGTAGCCCAACCCCCAAAGGCCAGAATGGCTTGATCTGAGCGTTCCCTGTTGGCAAGCGCGCCACCTGAGCCCCGGGCCCGCCAGCCCCTTCCCTTTGCCCAGCCGGATCACTTGGATCCAGGGCTGCAGCTGTTCCTTGAGCAGGCCAGCGCCCAGCTGTGCCGCTGGTTGGGCACGGCGTCTGAGCGCTCGCCCTTACCGGGCTTGAGCGTGTTGCCGGAGGTGGAGCCCCAGCTGATGGGCCTGGGCCATGGCGCCCTCCTAGCCGATCTCCAGTTGGTGATGGACGGGGCCTACAACCCCAACCATCCAGGGTCCTTGGCCCACCTCGATCCCCCTGCGCTTGGGGCGTCTGTGGTGGCAGATTTGATCTGTGGGGGTCTGAACAACAACTTGCTCGCTGAGGAGCTTTCCCCCAGCTTGACCCGCCTGGAAAGGAGCATGGTGGCCTGGCTCGCCGAACGGCTGGGCCTGCCGCCGGGTAGTGGGGGCGTGGCTGCCAGCGGCGGAACCCTGTCGAATTTGATGGCCCTGGTGACGGCCCGTCGCGCCCGGGGCCTGCAGAGCTGCCCCCAGGCGGTGGTGATCGCCAGCGCCGATGCCCATGTCTCCCTGGCTAAATCGTTAGCGGTGATGGGCCTGCCGCCGGAAGCGCTGCAGTTGATCGCGGTCGACGCTGCCGGGTGCCTGCAGGTCGACGATCTGCAAGATCGCTTGGAAGCGCTCCAGGCCTCGGGGCGCCCTGTGATTGCCGTGGTGGCCACGGCGGGCACGACCGTGCGGGGAGCCGTCGACCCCCTTGGGGCCATGGCGGCCCTTTGTCAACGCCATGGGGTTTGGCTCCACGTGGATGGGGCGATTGGGGCGGCGTTTGCCCTTGCCGAGGGCCATCGCCACCGGGTGGAGGGCCTTGAAGCCGCCGATTCGATCACCCTGAACCCCCAGAAGCTTCTGGGCATCACCAAAACCTCATCGCTCCTGCTGCTGGCCCAACCCCAGGCGCTGTCGGAAGCGTTCCAAACGGGTTTGCCCTACATGGAGCCCAGTTGGGGCGGCGGCCATGGCGGAGAAACGGGCCTCCAGGGCACCAGGCCAGCCGAAATCCTCAAGCTTTGGCTGGGCTTGCGCCAGCTTGGGCTGGAGGGGATCGAAACCATTTTGGATGGGGCGATCGCCCGTCGCCGCCAGCTGGAGGCACTGTTGGCAGCTGATGAGCGCCTGCAGGTTTGCTCGGGCCCCATGCACCTGGTGGCGTTCACGCCCGTGGGTGGCGATGCCCTGGCCGCCGACCACTGGAGTCAACGCACCCGCCAGTCGTTGCTCGCCAGAGATTTGATGCTTTCAAGGCCCCACTACCAAGGCCGGCACCATCTCAAGGCGGTCTTGGGCAATCCCCACACCCAACCCCACCATTTAGCCCAGGTGGCCCAGGTGGTTCAGGCCGAATTGGGGCTGGTGCCTTGAGTCAGACCCCAGGTGATACCCGGCGGCGCTGGGTGGCAATCATGACCGGCGTGATTTCTGTGTTGATTGGCGTTGTCTACCTGGTGCTGATTACCGTGTTGGATAGCCGCGGTCCCATGCTGCCGCCTCCCCCGGAGGCCCTGGGTCTCACGGCTGCTGCGGGGGACACCCCTACCCCCGCGCCTATTGCTAGGCCTTCGGAGGTCGGGGGGGCAGTTGGCGATCCTTCTCCTTTAGGGGCTGAACCACCCGGTTGAAGGCCACGGCCAGAAAGTGGCGCAGGGCCCCTTCCCGGCGGCCCAGGTCATAGTGCTGCTGCACCACGTTTTGGATACCCCCATCCCCCCAGTCCTGGTCCCGTTCGAAGTAGGTGATGAAACTCAGGCCTGCGACCCGGGTGAGCCAGGCCGCACTCACGGCCTGAATCGCCCGGCTCAGCAGCAGGGCTGGCAGGTTGAGGGTTAGGGCAGCCGAGATCAGGCTGACGCCCCCTTTGATGAGGCCCAAACCCGCCAGGGTGCGGCCCACGGACAGGGCGAGGTCCTGGGCACTCTGGCGGCTGAGGCTGATGCCATAGACCCGGGCGATCTCCACCACCATCTGGGCATTCACGGCCGCTGCCCCCAGCAGATCGATGCCCGGTAGCGGCGTCACCGCCAAGACCCCCGCACCGATCCACATGTAGCGATCCACGATGGTTTCGGCGTCGCTGCGCCGTTGCTTGGCCAGTAGGGAGCGACTGGC
>CAMDSS010000269.1 GCA_945907085.1 Cyanobium sp. NIES-981
CCTTCACGCATCGGCATGGCCACGATGCGCCCATCGATCTCCGCAGCCAGCGGCACGTTGACGATCGATTCGAGCGTGCTCTGGTATGTGGCCTGATCAGTGAAGGTCTGCCGTGTCGGGTTGATCAGTGAAAACGTGGGCGGCGGTGGAGGCTGCGGTGGCTTGACGCAGCTGCTGAGGCTGACCAGAGACAGCAAGCCGAGACATAACACCATGCGCCCAGACTGGATCGATCGGCGCACCACAAGCTCCTACGTCCCGCACAAACTAGAAGTCCTGACCAACAAGGTCAAGCCAGCGCCGCCACTAGCTAGGCGGCTCAGCACCGGGTCATTGCCGAACTGCTCGAGGATGCTCATGCCTTTGCAGCACTACACCAATACTGGCGTGCACAAAAGCGCCAATAATTCACCAATCTCGAGCACCGGCTTGGCGGCTGTATTAGGTGTTGGCGACTGCCCCCCAAAGATCTTTGACAGGATGGGCTTAATTGCTCTGGCTACGACCCATGAAGCAACGACTTCCGGCTGCGGTGGTGTCTTGGGTGATGGTCGTTATTTCCCTGCTTGGGCCACTTTGGGCGGACGCTGCGCCGATCAACCAGCGAGGGCCATCACCAGCAGGGCATCAGCAAGTTTTGCGCCAGGTCCCTGGACCAAGCCCCCGCCAGACCATCGACAACTTTTTGGTGACTACCGAGCAAGCCCATGACTTGATCCATGGCGCAATTAGGGATGGTTTGGCAAATCCGGGTTGGCTTTATTCACCGGCCCAGCGGCACCAGGTTGACGAGGGCCAGAGGCTTCTTGATCAAGCCACCGAGGCCCTCAACCTAAGTGAGTTACCCGAGGCCCTGCATCCGACCACGGGAGTTGGCTCCATGTTGATGCTCAGAAGCCTCTTGCTGTACGACCTCGCGAACCATCCGACTGTTGTGCTGCCCGGACCTGACGAGGTGGCCAGCAAGAAGCTCATTTCCTGGACGATTCCTGGGAGCCCAATGACGTTGGCGCTGAATCAGCCCTCTCCCCAGGGCCAGGGAGAACGACCTGGTTTGCCTTGCAAACAATGCAGTGAGCAGGACTTCTTATTTAGTCCGCACACGGTGGCCCAGGTAGATTCTGGGTTCAACCAGATATTTGGTGGGAATCATCTCCTTAGGCATCGCTTTGGTGGGGATCTGTATGTCACCTGGTCGCATTTGCCTGGAGGTGCCCTGCCACCCAAGTGGATTCTGCGGTTGCCGAATTCCTGGAGGCATGTCTTGGTGGAAACGGTTTACGGCGGTCAATCAATGGTGCAATGGTTGATCCTGGTGCCCGTCTCAGTTGTAGGCCTGGTACTCGCCGTGGCTGCGATCATCAGCTTGCGCCACCAGTTCCGCACCCCCACTGCTGGCTTGAGGCGCACAAGCTACTGGGTGCGCGTTGGGCTCTTGGTGATGATTTTAGCTCTGATCGCACTGTGGCGCTGGTTCTCAATTGATTGGGTGAATCTCACGGGCGATCGAGCTTTGGTTGTTGTTGTGGCTGCACGGGTTCTCCATATCGTTGTGGCCATGCCATTGGTCTATCTCCTTAGCGAGGCAGTTGGCCAGAGCCTGATCCGTAAGAGCAAGCGCCAGGCAGAGGGCACGGTCACCGTGTTGCGGCGCAGGGGAGCTGGCCAATTACTCACTGTGACCAGGGTGATTGGCATAGCGCTTGCGATAACGGTGCTCATTGATGGGGCGCGAAGCCTGGGGCTCACCTCAGTCACGATCTTGGCGTTGTCATCGGTACCGGCTTTAGCAATTTCTTTGGGCACCCAGCAGCTGATTCGAGATATCTCTGATGGCTTCAGCTTGTTTCTCGATGGTCAGATCAAGGTGGGCGATAAGTGCACGATTGGAACTCCCAAATCAGGGCAGATTGATGGCTTGGTGTTATCGATGGGGATGCGATCAATCAACCTAAGTTTGAAAAATGGTTCCCAGCTGGCGATCCCCAATTCTCAGGTTGCAGGCTCCGTGGTCACAAACCACAGCGTGCGGAGCGCGGAACCTTTGGATTTGCGTATATCGCTGCCCAAGCTGGAGACCGATGCTTTAGCGCAGCTGAAAAGTCGGGCCGATGCCCTGCTTTTAGAGGCGGAAGGTGTGGGATAGCGCTGAGGCACACCTCGACCACGCCGATGAGGGTTGGTGGTTGCAAGCAAAAGGGCGTTGGCTCCCTGGTCTATCGAGCTCTGATTTGCCCCATAGGCGCGATGACCTTTTGCTTGCCCTCCACAGTTTGGTCGCTGAGCTCGAGGTTGGGGCGAACAAGGCAGAGCCTCTCTGAGCTGCTCAGCGGACGACCTTGTTGAGAACCATCACTTATGGGGCGTTGACTGCCCTGGTGCCCATGCCTTGATCAGCATTAATCAACCCATAAGTCAACCCGGCATCAACCCACGGGGCTTAAGGATCTTGCCCCAATCCCCAAGAACCAATGCAAGCACTGCCCCTCAATCGACCTGAGCTGAGAGCCGGCTAACGGATTTGAACCTATGGCCTTCACTTTACAATAACCCTCACTTTGAGATCAACTGTACGTCAGGGGAACTGGGCTGTACTCTTAATTTTTCAATTAACTGATTGGTCAACCTATTGTTCAGCTATTGGTTGCCCTCACGCCCCCTTATCCACCGAACAACCTGACGTGACTCCAAAACAAGGTCTTCCACTTGGCGGCCGAGCCCACGCGGAGGCCTTACCAACGCCCATGCCACGCAACTCGGTGAGTAAGACATTGAGCAGACCCTGGCATCTCCAAACAACATGACGGTTTGGGGCAGCTCAACAGGGATGTATCTATGCCGGCATAGACACTTAGGGACTCCTGAAAAAGCCAGATCGACTGCAGCGCAACTTGTTTCAGCGATCATAACGCGATAAACTGGCCCCGAAAAGGGCAATTGACGATTGCTGCAACTGCTGAGCATTGCAGATGTACCGGAAAAACCATAACGGGCAGCTCACAATCGAGGAGTTCCATTTGCCTTTTGGCGGCACGTTGGACTCGGACAACCGCTGGGTGATCTTCTTCTCCCTAATGCCATGGGAAGAGCTGGAGGAAACATATGCCCCCCAGTTCAGCTACGTCCAGCAGAAACTAGGAACCCTGACCCACAAGGTCAAGCCAGCTCCTAGCGGAACGCCTCCAGATCACGGCTGAGCAGCGAAGCTGGAGGCAACACCACCACAACAGCGCATGGAGGCGGGGAGACGGCCCCCAGGGCTGATTCAAAGTCTTAGCAAGGGTTGGGCTGTGTCCTGCGCATGACCATCGCCATCAGCGCCGTGATGTCGTGCATCACCGACTGCATCCCGGTGCGGATCGATTGAAAGCCTGCCAGCCGCAACAGGTTGAGCGCTGCGGTTC
>CAMDSS010000270.1 GCA_945907085.1 Cyanobium sp. NIES-981
GAGGGTGCAGCGTTTTATGCCCAGCGCGGCGATGGTTGGCTTGCTCAGTAGTTGGCGCCGCTGCGGCGCTGGTGCACGGCGGTGGCACCGCTGGCATCCAGGACCCCGCCAGCATCCACCTGGGCATAAATCAGCCAGTGGTCGCCGCACTCCATGCGCTGCTTCACCGTGCACTCCAGCCAGGCCAGGCCTTCGGGAAGGATCGGTTGACCCGCTGGGGTTGACTCCAGCTCCAGGCCAGCAAAGCGATCGGCCCCTGGGGCAAAGGGTTGGAGGAATTGCTTCATTGCCCCGGTTTCCCGACCTGCCGCCAACACGTTGAGGGCGAAGCCATCGCCGATGTGCAGAAGCGCTTCCACGGCCCGATCTTTGGCCACCGCCACGGTGAGGCCAGGTGGGGCAAAGCTGGCCTGGCTGACCCAGCTGGCCACCATGGCGCCACTGAGGCGGGATTCAGGCTCTCCTTTGCAGGTGGTGAGCACGCAGAGGGAGCCCAAGACGCGGCCCAGGGCTTGAATGGCTGGGTTGCTGCGGCTTTCGCTCAGGCCGCCACCGGCGCTGCGGCGCTGTTGTTTGCGCTGCTCTGCCAGTAGGCTGCGGCCCAAGGACGTGCCGGTTTCCTCAATGGTTTTGAGGGTGGTGGCATCTGGGCTGAACTTCACCTTGATGGGCTCAAACGCAAAGCGGAAGCCGCCATCGCGCAATTTGCTCTCGAGCAGGTCGAGGGCTTCACCGCTCCAGCCAAAGCTGCCAAACACGCCCACCGGTTTGCTGCGATCACCCTCAGCCAGCAGGGTGCCCAGGGCTGAAACGATCGGTGTGGGGGCATGGCCCCCCAGGGTTGGCGATCCAATCAAAATGGCATCGCAGCTGCGAATGGCGTTGAGCAATTGCTCAGCCCCGCTGAATTCGCAGTTGATGCTCTCCACCCTTACGCCCGTGCGCGAAACGCCTTGGGCCAGGCCATCGGCAATGGCGGCGGTATTGCCGTAGGCGCTGGCAAACAGCAAGGCCACCGAGAGCTTTGAGCGCTGCTGGCCTTCACCCCAGCGGCGGTAGTCGTTGAGCAGGCTGCGCCAGCTGTCGGCGATGGCCGGACCATGGCCCGGTGCGATGGTGCGGATGTCGAGCTCCTCGAGCCGCTCCACCACCGTTTCCACCTGCCGTGCCATCGGGGCCATTAGGCAGTCGTAGAAATAGCGGCGGTCTTCTTCGGTGCTGCTGCGGTTGGCTTCGGCGAAGGTTTCGCTGCAGAGGTGGGCAGAGAAAAACTTGCCGCTCATCAACAGGCCCGTGCTCTCTTCAAACGCCATCAGGCCCCCAGGCCAGCGCGGGGTGGGGGTGGGCAACAGGGTGAGCCGGTGCTGATCGCCCAGCTGGCGGCTCACCTCCTGCTTCACCACATCCATTGGCGGCAAGGGGGGCGGTAGAGAGGGCGGTAAGGGGGGCGCAGGTGGGGTTGGGGCTTCTAGCGCGTCGCTGCCAGGGGGGGCGGGTTTGCGCTGGCTCCAAAGCTCGCCGAGCAGCTTGGCTCCCGTATTGGAGGCCACCAGCATCAGCGCTGGCCAATGGCTGGCGAGTTGGCGCAGCATCGCCACCCGGTTGGGATTGACATGGCCCACCACCACCTTCAGGGCCGCGGTGGCAGGCACCAATGCTTTGAGCTGCTCCAGAAAGGGTGCCGCAAACGATTCCCCTGGGGGAAAGAGCAGCACCGGCGGCACGGCCTGGCCCGCCGGCGTGACCCCTTCGCTGAACAGGAAGCTGTTGGCGCTGGTGCCCCGCTCGAGGCCGTACTCCACTTCGAAGCGCAGGCGGTTGGGGCTCAGGCAGCGCAGGCAGATCAGCCCCGGCTCGATCGGCAGCACAACCACCCGGCGCCCAAGGGCGGCGGCATCGCGGGCTTCGGAAGTGAGAACGGGCATTAGTAGTGGTTGCCTACCTTGCGGTGGTGTACGGCGGTCGACGACTCGGTGTCGGAGACGTTGCCCTGCTCCACCTCGGCATAGATGATCCAGTGGTCGGGGCCCTCCAGCCGCTGAACCACGCGGCAGCCCAGGAAGGCCAGGGCATCCCCAAGCACGGGGCCACCGCTGGCAGCTCCATCGAGGGTGGTCACCCCGGCGAAACGGTCGGCGCCGGGGGGGAAGCGCTTGAGGAAATGGCGCATCAGGTCTTGGTGGTTGTCTTCCCGCAGGATGTTCAGCACGAAGCGATCATCCACTTGCATCAGGGCCTCAATGGCCCGGTCTTTGGCGACGGCCACGGTGATGCCAGGGGGGTTGAAGCTGGCCTGGCTGACCCAACTGGCCACCATGGCGCTGCTGCGGGTGCCGTCGTTGTCGGTTTGGCGCGCCGTCACCACATACAGCCCGCCGGATAGGCGCCCGAGGGCCCGATCGAGATCGCCATCCAGGGCCTTCATCGCGGCAATGGTTTTGGCTTTGGTCAGCAATTGGCCCAGGTCGGTGCCGGCTTCGTCGCAGCGTTGGTAGTCGCTGCCTCCGGGTACTTGGCGAATGCGGAGTGGTTCAAAGGCCTCTTTTTGGCCCAGGCCCCGCAGTTGGGAGGCCACGGTGTCGATCGGCTCGTCATTGCCCCCAAAGGCGTCGTAGCAAGCCACCCATTGCTTGGGCTTGAGGGCGGCGAGCAAGGTGCCAACGGAAGCTTGCATATCGGCATCGGCCTTGGCCGGCCACGTGGGCACCACCACAGCATCGGCCTCGCCAATCAAGGCGCTGAGTTCCTGGGGATCGGTGGCCCGCAGATCCACCAGCTGCACCTGGGCACCCGCCTTACTGATGCCGCGGGCGATGGCCTGGCTGAGGCGATCGCAGAATCCGTATTGGCTCACGTAGCAAACGGCTGCATAGCTCTCGCCTTTGCTGCGATCACTGCTCCAGGTTCGGTAGTCGTCCACCCACAGGCCCAGGTGATGGCGCAGCAGGGGGCCGTGGCCCACGGCAATGGTGGTGATCTCAGGCAGCCCCTCCATGCGTTTGAGGGCCTGCAGCACGCTGCGGGCGTTGGGACCCATCAAACAGTCGTAGTAGAAGCGGTAGTCCGGGGCGATGGCCCCTGGATCGCTGTCAAACAGCTCTTCGCTGCAGTAATGCAGGCCGAAGGCATCACAGGTGTAGAGGATGCCGGTGCCGTGGTCGAAGGAAAAGATGGTGTCGGGCCAGTGGAGATTCGGTGCGCTCAGAAACTCAAAGCGGTGCTCCACGCCGCTGGCTGGATTGACGCCCAGCTCTAAGGTGTCACCGCTTTTCACCGCCCGCGATTGGAACGGCCGGTGCACTTGGTCCTCGAGGAACTGGATGGCCACCTTGGAACCCACGATCTCCATGGCGGGGTTCAGGTCGATCAGATGGCCAATCAACCCCGAGTGGTCGGGTTC
>CAMDSS010000271.1 GCA_945907085.1 Cyanobium sp. NIES-981
CGCCCCCCTGGGAAGACAATTACGAAATAGGCCGTCAGATTGCTGCCTGCGTAGAACCCCACCAGCAGCGCCAGGAGCACGGCGCTGCGATGGCGCCAATTGCCCCGCCAATTACCCAGCACCACGGCAGTCAGCCGTTCACTAAAACGCTGAAACCGGGTGGACTGGATCGGCAGGCGACTCACCGCAACAACTCCAGGTAGGAGAGCGTGATTCGTCCATCCTGGCAAGGCAGCCCCTGGAGAACCTGGGCCCCATCGCCCAACTGGTCAACGACGGCAGCAGCTCCTGCAAAACGGTCACCTGGTTCCTGGCCGCTGTAGTGGCTCAGGCTCACCACACAAGCCAGCCCGGCCCCGAGGGCAGCCGTTAGACCAGCGCTGGAATCCTCGATGGCGCAGGCCTCTCTGGGGTCCAGCTCCAGCAGATCCAGGGCTAAGCGATAGGCCTCGGGATGCGGTTTTTTGCGGGCCACATCGCCTCCGCAAACCCACACATCAAAGGCCCCGAGCAGGTCGGCGAAAAGCTGCTTCGCCAGGGCATCGACCGCCCCCCGACCACTGGTGGTCACGATCGCCTGGCGCCAACCCGCTGCCGCCGCAGCTTCAATGAGTTGGCGCACCCCAGGGCGAAGCGCCAACTCCCCCTCAGCCACCAGGGCGGCGTAATGGCGTTGCTTGCTGGCATGGAGCGCTGCCACCCGCTGGGGATCAGGGGGCTGTCCCTCTTGCTGGGCGAGATAGGCACTAATCCGCTCAGCGCCTCCGGCGATGGCTAGGAGCTCGCCATACCGATCCACATCCCAATGGGCCGATAAACCCGCCTGGCGAAAGGCCCGGTTGAAGGCCCTGCGGTGGCCATCGCGTTCGGTTTCAGCGAGGGTGCCGTCCACATCCCACAGCAGGGCAGCAAACCCCATCGGGAACAGCGCGAATGGGCCCAAATTACGGGGATGGCGGCGCAGGGGTGGCGCCGCAGAATGGCCAAATCCTTGGCCCCGCTCCGTTGCTCCCTGCGCTCCACGAGCAACGCTGGCAGTTGCCAACTCCCCTGCCCCTCGACGGCAGCCTGGAAGCGCTCAATGGCCCAGGCAAGGCCGCCCTGCCGCCCCCCCTGCTGGCCCTGTTGTGGCGGCGGGGTTTTTGCACGGCCGAAAGCGTTGAGGCCCTGCTCGAACCACCAAGCGCCCCAGCGGCCAAGGGCCACTTTCCCGACCTAGCCAAGGCAGTCAAGCGGCTGCGCGGGGCCTGTGCGGCTGGAGAGAGCCTGGCCATCTGCGGCGACTATGACGCCGATGGCATGACCAGCACGGCCTTACTGGTGGGGGTCTTGCAACGGTTAGGGGCCCAACCGGTTGCAGCCATTCCCAGCCGCATGGAGGAGGGCTATGGACTGAATGCCGCCATGGTGGACAGGCTTGCGGCCGAGGGGATCCGGCTGCTGATCACTGTCGACAACGGAGTTTCTGCCAAAGAAGCCCTGGAGCGGGCCGAGGAGCTGGGCGTTGAGGTGATCCTCACGGACCACCACACCCTCCCTGCCCAGATGCCACCGCACCTGGCCCTGCTGCATCCGGAGCGAACCCCAGTTGATTCGCCCTACCGGGGTTTGGCGGGGGTTGGATTGGCCTATGTGCTCGCAGCAGCCCTCTGCCAAAGCCTCAAGCGTCAAGACGGGCTCGAAGTGGCCCGGAACCTGTTTTGCATCGGCACCATCGCCGACATGGCCCCCTTGGTGGGGGTGAATCGTCGCTGGCTCATCGATGGGCTGCCCCACCTGGTCAAGAGCCCCCTGGCGGGGCTTCAAGCCTTGCAGCAATTGGCAGGGCTCGACGACAGCCCCCTCGATGCCCAGGCCGTGGGTTTCCAAATCGCGCCCCGGATCAATGCGGTGGGGCGCCTGGGGGATCCCCAATTGGTGGTGGAGCTGCTCACCACCGAAGACAACAACAGGGCCCTGGAATTGGCCCGGGAGTGCGAGGGGCTCAACCGGCAACGGCGCGAACTCTGCAGTGCCATCGAAGCGGAGGCCCTGGCCCTCTTGGACGCCGATGGCCCCCAGCGTCCCCCGTTTCTGTTGCTGGCCCAAAGCCATTGGCATCACGGTGTCATCGGCATCGTGGCGGCCCGGCTGGTCGATCGTTTTGGCCTTCCGGCTGCCCTTTTGGCCGGCGAAGGCAATGGCCGGTTACGGGCCTCGGTGCGCTCACCCAAGGGATTTGCGGTGGATCAGGCCCTCAAGCAATGCGCCCCGCTCCTCGAGCGCTTTGGGGGGCACCCCGCCGCCGGTGGATTCACCATCAAGGCCGAGAGGGTTGCCGAATTGCATCAGCAGCTCAATGGGCTTGCCCAGAGTTGGCTGGAAACAACCGGCAGGGGCAACCCGGTTGAGCCCGAAGCCCTGCTGCGCTTCGACCAGATTGATCGCGATTTCTACCACCAATTGCAACGGCTCGAACCCTTTGGGATCGGCCATCCCCAGCCCTTGTTTTGGAGTGCTGGTTGCCGCGTGGTCTCCCAGAAATTGCTGCGGGGGGGACACCTCCAATTGGAATTGGAACAGCAGGCGAACCAGCTACGGGCCATGGGATGGCGCTGGCAAGGGGAAGCCAACCTGCCCCCCTGCGTGGACGTGGCCTACCGCTTGAAGCTGGACTCCTGGCAAGGCCAGCCCCGACTGCAGCTCGAGCTGGTCGGGGTTCGGCCCAACACGGGGGCCGATGGCACCAGGGACGTGGTGCTCAGGCGGCGCGAGCGCACCTATTGGTGTCGCATCGAGGGGGATGGATGGGTCGTGCGCAATGCCGCCGGTGGGGAGATCCGTAGCGACAATGCCGCAATGGAGCAACATCCCTACATTCGTTCCCTGCTTCAAGAGGCCGCCATGGCCCTGGGTTTGGTGGCCTGATGGATTCGCTTTTGAACGCAAAGCTTTTAAACGAAAAACCATCCGAGGAAGGGCAACCCAAGGACGACCCCTTCAGGTCGGTTCGTCTGAAACGTCCGCTGGCCACTCTGCTGCAACTGGTTTTGTTTGGTGGGGCCGTTGGGTTGGCCTGCCTGCCCCTCAACATTGTTGATAGCTGGCAGGCCCAGCTCCTGCATGGTTTGCCCGGTTTCAACAATCAGGCGTGGCACCTGGGCAACCTGGGCCAAGCGCTGGCGCCCCTGGTGGTGATGCCCGTGTTGCTGTGGCTCCAGGCAGGGCGCTTCAAAGCCGGTGCCGGCTCAGGCATACCCCAAACTATCGAGAGCATTGAGGAGCCAGGTTCAGCCAGCACCTTGCTTGGCTTGAAACCCACGATTCAGAGGCTCTCGCTTTGGACCGCTGCCAGCCTTGCCCTGATGCCCCTGGGGCGGGA
>CAMDSS010000272.1 GCA_945907085.1 Cyanobium sp. NIES-981
ACCCAGGGGCCATCAGCCACAACCAAACAGTGGCCATGGCTTTCCACAAGCTGGCCGAGGGCTTCATGGGCAGGCAAGTCAGCGGGGAGCACCAGGGGGGCTTCCGGTTCATAGGCATCCCGCACAGGCAAGGCGGTGAGTTGGCGCCGCCGCTTCTCTTCGAGAAGATCGGGTCCGAGGAGGCCTGGATCGGCCAAACCCTGCCAGCGCTCGACCAAGGCCGCACTCAAGCCTGCGGCGGCCATCAGGGGCAGCACAATCCGAATGTCATGGGTGAGCTCAAACAGCAGCAGCAGGGCCGTGAGCGGGGCCCTTGCGCTGCCAGCAAGCACGGCGGCCATACCCACCATCGCGTAGGCCGGCGGCTCCGCCACCGGCAAATGCAAGCCACTTTCACCCAGTAATTGGCCATAGCAATTACCCAGCACGGCTCCTAAAAACAGCGATGGGGCAAACCCGCCGCCCACAAACCCCGTGGCGTTGCTGATCCCCGTGGCCAGCAGCTTCACCCCCAACAGCGCCACCAGGGTGGCCAAGGGCACACCACCATTGCTGCCCAAGAGGGCCTCAATGGTGTCGTAGCCCACCCCCAGCACCTGGGGGAAGAGCAGGGCAATCAAGCCCACCAAGGCACCCCCGATGGCGGTGGGTATTCCAGCGGGGAGCTTGTTCAACCTGCTTTGCAGGGCTTCACTGCGACCAGCAGCCAGCAGGCTGACCAGGGCCCACGACATCAAGCTCGCCAGGAGGCCCAGGCCCAGATAGAGCGGCAGTTCCAGGGGCGAGCGCACGTCATAGGCGGGCAGGCGCAGGATCGGCGAATCGCCCAGCGCCAACTGGGTGACCAGCGACGAGGCCACGGCTGCCACCAACACTGCCCGCACACTTGGGCGACCCTGCAGTCCACTGAAACTGCCCTCCAAGGCGAAGAAGACCCCGGCAATGGGGGCCTTAAAGCCCGCGGCCAAACCGGCGGCCACCCCTGCGGCCACCAGGGCTTTTTGGCTCTGGGGGGAGAGGCTGCCCCGCAGGGCCACCCAGAGGCCGATGTTCCCTCCGCTTTCCACACTGGGGCCCTCAGGTCCTAAGGAGGCCCCGCTTCCCAAGCTCACCGATGCACCCAGCAGCCGTTGGAAGGGCAGCTTGGGTTCGGCCGTGACGGCCCCATCAGCCATCGCCATCAGGCTGGGCAAGCCAGGGCCCAGGTCGCCTGAGAAGCGCCGAATCAGGCCCACCACGAAGCCCCCCAGGGTTGGCACCACCACCACCGGCCAGAGGCTCAGCCAATCGGGCAGCAGGGAGGTGGGCAGCGGTGGCGGTTCGGGTGCCGCCGGTGGTGGGGGCAGATAGCCCAGGCCGCCCAGGCCCACCTGCAGCAGGGCCTGCAAGGGCGTGCCAGTGGCTTGGACGATCGGTGGTAGCTCGGGGGGGAGTTCGGGAGGTTGGCCTTGGCCCAAGGCTAAGAGCCCCTCCACAAAGGTGCCAAACAGGCCGTTATTGATGAAGGCCAGCAGCTCGTGGAATGCCACCACGGCCCCTCCGGTGAGGGTGCCCACCAGGGCAGCCCAAGCCAGCAGGCTCCACTGAAAGGGGAGCGGCCGGGCCCCTAGGTCGAGCTCGAGCTCGTGCTCTGCCGAATCAGGCTTCTGGCCGGACGGTTGCAAAAATCTCCTCCAGGATTTCTCCTGCGCCCTGGGCCCTTAGGGCTTCGGCAAGGGCAATGCCGATCGCCTCTGGATCAGTTTGATCGCCGCGGGCTTCGTCGCGGATCAGGCGAAGGCCATCGAGGCTGGCCACCATGCCCGTGAGCACCAGTTGGTCGCCTTCGAATTGGGAATTCACCCCAATGGGCACTTGGCAGCCTCCCTCTAGCTGGCGCAGGAAGGCCCGCTCCGCCAGGCAGCGGCGGGCGGTGGGCAGGTGTTCCAGCACCTTGATCTGGGCGAGCACCTCCCCATCCCCTTCCCGGCACTCGATGCCCAGGGCCCCTTGGCCCACGGCGTGGAGCGAAATGGAGGGATCGATCAATTCATGGATGCGATCCCCCAAGCCCAGGCGCCCCAGGCCTGCTGCGGCCAGGATCAGGCAATCAAAGTCGCCGGCATCGAGTTTTTCGAGGCGGGTGATCACATTGCCCCGCACGTCCTTAAAGGTGAGGTGGGGGTAATGGTGGCGAAGTTGGGCGAGGCGTCGCAGGGAGCTGGTGCCCACCACGCAGCCGGGGGGCAGGGTGGCGAGGGTTTTGTCCTGGTGTTTGGCATGGACTACCAGGGCATCGGCGGGATCTTCCCGCTCGGTGATGCAGCCCAGCATCAAGCCCTCCGGCAGGTTGGTGGGCAAATCCTTGAGGCTGTGCACGGCGATGTCGGCCAAATTGACCAACATCTGGGCTTCCAATTCCTTTGTGAAGAGGCCCTTGTCGCCGATCTTGGCCAGGGCCACATCCAGAATTTTGTCGCCCTTGGTGGCCATGGCCTCAACCGTGATCTCCAGGCCGTCGTGGGCCTTGCCCAGCTCATCGCGGACCCAATGGGTTTGCACCATGGCCAGCTGGCTGCGGCGGGAGGCGATACGCAGGGGGTTGGCCATCAGTGCCGAGTCACAGCCGCCCAGCCTAAGGATTGATGGGCAGTGGCCCCTTGGGTTGGGGCCCGAACCGTGATCTGCTGAAAACCTTTCTCGGCCGAAGGCAACGCGGCCCTGGGCAAATCGGGCCTAGGCAAAGAAGCCGAGGGGAAGGGGGCCCCAGGTGTCCTCCGAAGCCGGATCGCTGCTGCTGTGGCCGGTGATCAAGATCCCTTCCCCCAGCCCCGCTTCCTGGCGAACCGCATAGAGGCCGGTGCTTTGGTTGCCCTTCAGGAACACGCCCCCGGCCTGGTCATCGGGTGCAGCTGGCTCCGATGCGGGCGATTCAGCCAGGGGTTTCCAGTCAAGGCGCCCTTCGAGGGATCGCAGGCTGGCAATGGCTCGGCTGGCCGAAGGGGCCATCACCCCCACGGTGAACCACTCACAGCGGGCCATGGCCTCCTGCAACGCTTGGGCCAAGGCCGGGGTCTCGCCCTCGGTGAGGGCGGGTGCGGTGCGCAACCCCCTCAGCGAGATCAGGCTTGTTGGGGTAGGGGCGTTCATGGCCTGAGGACTGTCGCCTTCCACTCTGCAGGAGCCAAGGCTGGGTTCTAGCCGACATAGCATTGATCAACCCTGGACGTTGTGTGTCTGGAATTGTCCAACCCCAGCCCCGGCACTTCACCGGTCCTGTCCCCTCCTGGCGGGCCAGGAATCTGGGTGGTTGCGGCGTGTTTTAACGAAGCGGCCGGCATTCGAGCGTTCATTGCCGCCATTCGAAGCC
>CAMDSS010000273.1 GCA_945907085.1 Cyanobium sp. NIES-981
GATGGCCGTCACCCCAGCGGCCGAATTGGTGGTGGCGTTGGCTGGATAGAGCTTGCAGGCCGTCAACACCCCCGCGTTGAAGCCCCGCTCGAGTTCGGCCGGATCACTGGCATCGGTGAGGTAGGCCGTGATCAGGGGCGTAAAGCCTGGACCCGGGGGTAGGGCCTGGAGGATCCGCTGCCGATAGGCCTCGGCGGCGGCCACGGTGGTCACCGGCGGGCTCAGGTTTGGCATCACGATGGCGCGGCCAAAGCTTTTGGCCGTGCTCAGTGCCACGGCTTCGAGCATGGCCCCATCCCGCAGGTGCACATGCCAGTCGTCGGGTTTGCGGATCGTCAACGAGGCCTGTTGCATGGCTCGGCGGGTCTCGCGGTGCTCGGGGGCCAGCCTGCCAGCTGGTGGAGCCCACAACGGGATGGGGCCAAGAATCGCGAGAATGGCCCTTGATTTGTTCCAGCCTGCATGTCAGCAGCCCCGAAGTCCGCCAGCAAGCCCACCATTGGTGAACTTGAGGCCGGGTACCCCACCTGCTGCAAGGCCCTCCGGATGCTGATTAAGGAAAAGAAAGGTCTCGATGCGATTCAGCGCACGGTGGCCTGGGAGCGTCTCGCCCTGCTCAACAAGTGCCTGCCGACCCGCTACAAGGCCCCCGATTATCTCTACACCTTGCTCAAGCGCGAGATTGAGCAGCCTGTTGCAGCCTGAATCATCGCCCCAGCCGTCACAATGGGCCCACTTGGATGCGGCCCGTAGGGCTGTGGGTTTGGCATGGCGCACCATCAGGTTCTGATCGTTGGCGGTGGAGCTGCCGGCATCACGGCTGCCGCCCAGTTGAAGCGAGCACGCCCCCAGCTGGAGGTGGCCATCCTCGAACCTTCAGCCGATCACTACTACCAACCCGGTTGGACCCTGGTAGGAGCTGGGGTGTTCAGCCTCGATGAGACGCGCCGGGCCGAACGCGACCTGATCCCCTCCGGTGTGACCTGGATCCGCGACGCCGTGGCCAGCTTCCAGCCGGAGGCCAACCAGCTCACCACCAGCACGGGGGCCACCTACAGCTATGGGGTGTTGGTGGTGGCGACGGGCATGAAGCTCTGTTGGGACCAGATCAAAGGCCTGCCAGAAGCCCTGGGCTCTGGCGGTGTGTGCAGCAACTATTCCCGCGACCATGCCGCCTACACCTGGGAGGCGATTCAGGCTTTCCAAGGCAGTAAGGGCGCTGGTAGTGGCAGTGCCAATGCTGTTTTTACCTGTGCACCGATGCCCATCAAGTGCCCTGGTGCGCCGCAGAAGATTGCCTACCTGGCCGACGACGTCTTTAAGCGCAAGCGGCTTGGCGCCAAGGTGATCTACGCCACGGCCACCCCTGGCATCTTTGGGGTTCCCACCTATGCGGCCCCCCTGCGGGAGGTGGTGGCGCGCAAGGGCATCGATGCCCGCTACAACCACGTGCTCACCGAGGTGCGCCCAGACACCAAGGAGGCGATCTTTCGGGTAACGGAGGGTGAGAGGTGCCGTGAGGAGGTGATCGCCTACGGGATGTTGCATGTCACCCCACCGATGGCAGCTCCCGATGTGGTGGCCCAAAGCTCCCTGGCGGCAGCCAATGGCTTTGTGGAGGTGGATCAATACAGCCTCCAGCACGTGCGCTTTGCCAACGTCTTCTCCCTGGGCGATGTGAGCGGCATGCCCAACTCCAAAACCGCAGCGGCGGTGCGGGGCCAGGCCCCCGTGGTGACCGCCAACCTGCTGGCCCTATTGGATGGCGGGCCGCTGGATGCTGCCTACGACGGTTACAGCTGCTGCCCCCTGATCACGGGCTACGGCAAGACGATCATGGCTGAGTTCAACTACAAGCAAGAGCCCACGCCGTCGTTCCCCTTGGATCCCACCAAGGAACGCTGGAGCATGTGGTTTGTGAAGCGCAAGGTATTGCCCAATCTCTACTGGAACCGGATGCTCACCGGTGCCCTGCATGAGCGGCGCTTTGTTCCTGGTGTGAAGGGCTAACTGGGAGCAGGGCTAGCGGCTTGCTGGCATTGGCGGGCCATGAGGCCCTCCTCATCGGCTGGGATTTGGTGCAGCTCAAACGGTTGCAGCCAAGCGAGGGCTTGGCTGAGTTCTCCTGCCAGGGCCTGGTCGTTTTGACCGATCCCGCCGGTGAGGGCGATGGCATCCACACCCCCAAGGCAGGCCGCCATGGTCCCAATCCCGGCGATCAGCTGGTGACGAAACACCGCGATCGCAAGCCCGGCGGCTTTCTGGTTTTTGGCTTGCGTAGCTGTGTCTGGGTTGACCATGGCTTGGTGACCGGTGGCGATGGCGCGCAGTTGGCCCATGTCGCCGCTGATGGTGGAGAGGCCCAGCAAACCGCTCTGCTGGCTGAGGGCTTGCTCGAGTTGGTCGGCGCTGAGCCCCTGGCGCAACTGGTGCAGCAGGATCCCGGGGTCCACCGAGCCACTGCGGGTGGCCATCACCAACCCCTCCAGCGGCGTGTAGCCCATGGTGGTGGCGATGCTGTGGCCATCGCGGATCGCACAGAGGGACGCACCACCGCCCAGGTGGCAGCTGATCAAGCGCGGCACCCGCACCACCTCGGCAATGTGGTGGTGGCTGAGGCCATGGAAGCCGAAGCGCCGCAGGCCCTGGTCCCGCCAGCTCGCTGGCAGGGCATAGGTGCGGGCCTCCAGGGGCAGGGTGTGGTGAAAGGCGGTGTCGAAGCAGGCCCACTGCTGGACGCCAGGTTTCAGCCAGCTCCCCATGGCCTGCACCAGGGCCAGGGCCGGCCCGTTGTGCAACGGGGCCAGGGGAGTGATGGCTTCCAGCGCTGCGATGGTGCTGGGATCGAGGCGGGTTGGCGTGGTGAACCGCTCGCCTCCATGCACAATCCGATGCACCACCAACTCCAGTTGGTCGGTCCTGGGGCCGAGCGCCTCCTCCAACCAGGGGCGCAGGCCATCGGCCTGGCTGGCCCCAGAGGAAGGATCCCAGCTGCGTTGGCCGTGCCAAAGCCGTTCGCCAGAGGCTCCGATCAGCGCGGCCTTGAGGCTGGCGCTACCGGCATTGAGTACGAGAACTGTGAACGCCAAGGGGTTGGGTCGCATTTGGGCGTATCTTTGAAGATTCTCTACCGCGTTCTTGATGAACCAACTCCTCTCTTCCCTGCACCCCAACCCAGGATGGGCCGTTCCAGCAATCTTTCCCGTCAGTGACAACTTCCCTGTCAGCGACCCGTTTCCAGTCAGTGACACCGTTGGTAAGCACTGCATTCTCGAGCTCTACAACTGCGATCCCGCCAAGCTCGACGACGAAGCCTTCCTCAGGACCGCCATCACCTCAGCA
>CAMDSS010000274.1 GCA_945907085.1 Cyanobium sp. NIES-981
TGAGGGACGCCTGCATCGCAGCCTGCATCGTGAGCTACGGCCAAGGCATGGCCCTGCTTCAGGAAGCCTCCAAGCTGCACGACTACAACCTCAACTTCTCGGCCATCGGCCAAATCTGGAAAGGGGGCTGCATCATTCGCGCCCGTCTGCTGCAACGCATCCAAGATGCCTACGGCGCCAATCCCAACCTGGCCAACCTGATGGTTGATCCCTGGTTTGTTGACCAAATCAACCGCAGGCTTCCCGGCCTCCGACAGGTGGTGGCAGGGGCAGCGCTCGCCGGGATCCCGGGTCCCTGCCTGTCCAGCACCCTCGACTACATCGATAGCTATCGCACGGGTCGTCTACCCCAAAACCTTGTGCAAGCCATGCGCGACTGCTTCGGCTCCCACACCTACGAGCGCACCGATCAGGCGGGTGCCTTCCACACCGAATGGCTCTGATGGCCACCTACAACCTTGAGATCAGCAGCGATAGTGCCCAACTAGCCCGTCGCTGTGCGGAACAAATCGCGATCTGGATCAAGCTCGCCCTTGACCAACGGGATCGGGCCCAGATTGCCCTCTCCGGCGGCGGCACCCCGGCGGGTGCCTACCGCACCTTGAATGGCCAGCACCTGCCCTGGAATCGGGTGGATGTGTTGCTCGGGGATGAGCGCTGGGTTGCACCAACCGACCCCGCCAGTAACGCCCGCATGCTCGGCGAAACCCTTTTGGCTGCCGGGGGTCCAGGCGCCCAGGCCTGTTTCCACCCCGTGCCCACCCAGCTGGGGAGCTCCGAGCTTTCAATGCAGGCCTACGAACAGACCGTTCGGCAGCTGTGCCCGGGGGAGCCGCCGGTGTTTGATGTGATGGTGCTCGGTCTTGGTGAAGACGGCCATACGGCGTCACTCTTTCCTGGTACGCGTGCCACCACGGTGCGGGATCGGGCCGTCACGGTGGGAGTGGGCAATGGCCTCGAGCGCATCAGCCTCACGGCCCCGGTTCTCAGTGCTGCCCGCCAGGTGATCGTGCTGGTCAGTGGGGCGGCCAAGGCCCAGGCGTTGCAGAGGCTTCTGGACCCGGATGAATCGCCCGAGCGCACTCCGGCCAAGCTGGTCCAACCCCACAGCCCTGTGCTTGTGTTGGCCGACGCCGCGGCCGCCGGGGGACTCCCTGCGCCAGGCTGAGCTTTGATCAACTGGATCTTGGCCATGGCAGCACCCCTTTTGATCGCCGCCGGAGCTGGTTTTGCCGGATGGCAGCCCCTCAACGACACGATCATGGGTGGCCGCAGCCAAGGCGATTGCTACGCCAGTGCCGAAGGGCTGGTGATGGAGGCCAACGTGGATCCCCAGGGGGGCGGTTTTGTCAGCTGCCGTTCCGCTGTCTATGCACCGCCGCTTGATCTCTCCGGCTACGGCGCCCTCCAAATCGAACTCGATGGCGACGGTCGCCGCTACAAACTGGCCATCGCCTGTCGGGATGGGGTGGCTGGGCTCACCGAATTGATCCCAGGGGGCTTGCGCTGGGTGGCTGAATTTTCGACCCAGGCCACGGGCCCATCAGTGGTCACCATCCCGTTTAACCGGCTCACCCCCAGCGTGCGCGCCACCCCCGTGGGCCTGCCGATGCTGCGCTTCGACCCCCAACAGGTCACCCGAATCCAGATCCTGCACTCCAAATTTGGGGATGCGGGGGCTCCCAACCCAGGCTTTCGCCCTGGGAAGCTGCGCCTGCTGATTCGCTCTATCCAAGCCATGACCTGAGGTGGAGGAGCTCACGCCGATGGCAGAGGGGTTCCAGCCCTTCCTCACCGGGTTGGCCCGGGCCGCCGATCTCTGCCTCAAGCCCCACCACCATGCCCTGCGCTTCAGCGGCCAACCGCCAGCCACGGTCGGCGATGTCCAAGACTGTTGCCTGTTGATTGAGGTGCGCGACGCCCAGGGCATTCGTCACAGCAACCTCGACCTCGAGCTCGAGATCTACCGCAGTGGCAGCGACCTCAACTTGATGCTCAGCCGCTTAAGCGACGACCAGTTACCCGTGTTGTGGCACGGGAACCACCCGGTTTGGATGCATAGCGGCACGGGAGAACGCTGCGAGCGGCCCGCCGATGGGGCTCCCATGGAAGCCTTGTGTCGGCGGATCCGGGCCCTGCTGGCCTAGGGCTGGTCGGTGACGGCCCCCTTGCTGCTGCTGCTGACCAGGCGGGCGTACTTGCCCAGGACGCCAGTGGTGTAGCGGGGTTTCGGTGCCGTCCATGCGGCCTGCCGCCGGGCCAGTTCGTCTTCGCTCACGTTCAATTGAATCAGCAATTGGTGGGCATCAATGGTGATGCTGTCGCCTTCATGGACAAGGCCAATGGTGCCGCCAACAGCAGCCTCTGGGGCCACGTGGCCGACCACCATGCCGTAGGTGCCGCCTGAGAAACGTCCATCGGTAATGAGGGCCACCTTGTCGCCAAGACCCTGGCCAATGATGGCCGACGTTGGTGAGAGCATCTCGCGCATCCCTGGACCGCCAACGGGACCCTCGTTCCGGATGACAAGCACATCCCCTTCCTTGATCTTGCCGTCGAGAATGGCTGCCAGGCAGTCTTCCTCACTTTCAAAAACCCTGGCTGGGCCGGTGACTTGGGGATTTTTGACGCCACTGATTTTGGCAACGCTGCCCTCGCTGGCGAGATTGCCCTTCAAAACAGCCAGGTGGCCCTTGGCGTAAAGGGGATTGGAGAGGGGCCGGATCACGTCTTGATCTGCCCTGGGCACCGAGGCCACATCGGCCAGCACCTCAACGAGGCTTTTCCCTTCGACGGTGCGGCAGTTGCCGTGAAGAAGACCGGCATCGAGAAGCAATTTCATGACCTGAGGAATGCCTCCCGCTGCATGGAGATCGGTGGTCACATAGCGGCCACTGGGCTTGAGGTCACAAATGACTGGAACCTTCTGGCGGATCACTTCGAAATCGTCAATCGAAAGGGGAACCCCCGCCGTGCGGGCAATGGCCAAGAGGTGCAGAACGGCATTGGTGGAGCCGCCCACAGCCATGATGACGGCAATGGCATTTTCAAAGGCCTCCCGGGTCAGGAGATCCAGGGGGCAAATGTTTTTGGCAATCGCCTCAACCAAGACCTCCGCCGATCGGGCTGCACTTTCGGCTTTTTCGGCATCCTCGGCGGCCATCGTGGAACTGCCAGGCAGGCTCAGGCCCATGGCCTCAATCGCCGAACTCATCGTGTTGGCCGTAAACATCCCCCCACAACTTCCAACCCCTGGACAGGCATTCTTTTCGACGGCCATCAGTTGTTCATCGTCAATCTTGCCCGCAGCAAATTGACCAACGGCTTCAAAAGCACTCAC
>CAMDSS010000275.1 GCA_945907085.1 Cyanobium sp. NIES-981
AAACAGGGTGCGGATGCCGAAGTCCTTGCCCGCACCAACCAGGCTGATCAAACTCAATGGGTGGCCTCCTGTTGGGCCTTGAGGTGGGCAAAAACACTCTTGTCGCCCACATCAGCCGCTGCTGGCATGGGGAACTTGCGCAGACATAACACCAGCATCAGGGCCGTTTCAAAACCAAGGATTTGGAGGCACAGAAGGGGGCTCAGCAGCCCCAGCCAATAGCCCAGCAGGGCGAGGGGCAGTAGCAGGGTGATCCCGATCGCCTCAGCCCGGCGAAAACAGAAGAATTCCTTGAAACCAATGCCAGCAAGGGCTGCAAAGAACGGTCCAATCGCCAGCACCCACAGCCGCTGGTCCGCCAGGGCAGGCAGCATGGCGTCTGGGCCGGCCTGCCAGGCCAAGGCCAGCCAACCCAGGCAGCCCACCAGCCAAAACAGTTGCAGGGCTTGGTGCAACGGTTTGAGGTAGATGTGAATCCAGCGCAGGGCCAGGCCCAGGCCCAGGGCCATCACGATCAGCCAGGGCCAGAGGCCGCTGGGCCCAAGGCTGCGGAGTTGGAGCAGGAGTCCCAGTTGGCCGACGGCAACGGCGGTTAGGGCCAGCCGGTAGCCGAGCACCTCCCGCCGGTCTTGGGCTTCAATCCGAAAGGGGCCATACACCCCCTCGTAGACGGGGTCTTCTATCAGGGAATCGCTCATTGGATCACCATCGCGCATTGGATCACCCCCCTTGATCGCTTAGGCCACGGGAGCCTTACCGACCAGTGTGGCGAGCGGTGGGCCCGCCGGAACAATCCCCGATGGGTTGAGCGGGAACAGGGCCCCGAAGTAGTCCTGGCGCCAGGCTTGATCGCAGCAGGTGTCAGCCACCCCAAGGAGGCCATAAAACCGGGAGCGCCAGGCCCACAGATCAGGCAATTGCCAGAGGGGTAGGCGGCTGCAGCCAAATAGGGGCGCGTACACCAGTTCCATGCGGATCAAGGTGGGAAACAGCACCACATCGGCCAGGCTCAGGTCGGGGCCGCTGAGCCAAGGGTTCCCGTTCCCTAGGACGGTATTGGCGGCGCCAAGGACCTCAAACAGGCTGGTTTCGGCCCGGTCGTAGGCGGCCTGGTTGCGGGCAAAGCCGCAGCGATACACCCCGTCGTTGACGGCCTGCTGCAGCTGCTCGCGCCAGTGGGCTGTGCGCTCTTGCTGGGCGGGCGGATCGAGATCGGGTCCGCTGGGCGAAGGCCACTGGTTGAGCAGTTCAATCAGCCGGGCGCTTTCGCCCACGCAGATCTGGCCCCGGCGGCGGGAATAGAGCGCCGGCACCGTGGCCCTGGTGCCGCTTTTGGCTCCACAGCGTTGGTAGAGCTCGGCCAGGGTGTGGCAGCCCTCAAACGGACGGCTAAACCGCCAGCGGCCTTCGGCTGGATCGGGCTCCACGATTTCCAGATCGATGTTGGTGCCCAATTGGCGCAGGCTCCACACCAACCAGGCCCGGTGGGCCCAGGGGCAACTGCGACCCACGATCAACACGTGGGAGCCCGGCTCGTTGGCATCGCCCGGCAGCGGGGGCAGCTCCAGGAAGGCCCCTGGGGGCCTGCGGTAGTTGCCGTCTTGGTCTGCGGGGCCGAGCCCACCCATTAATTGCAGCCACTCCCACTGCCAGAGGCAGCGGGCCGTGCGCACCAAAGCAGCAGGAGGGGCCATGGGAAGGGGCAGGCGAGGGTCTGAATCTGCGTCAGGCTGGCCCTGATTTCCAGTGCAAGCACCTGGTGCGATGGCAGCTCAATTCGCTCCCCCTCGAATCGCTCCCAACGTGATGGTGGTGGGGGGAACCCACGGCAATGAGCGCAATGCCCCTTGGTTGCTGGAGTTTTGGCGCTCCCAACCCCAGGATCTGGCGAGTCAGGGCCTGGGGCTGGCCTTGGTGTTGGGCAATCCCGGGGCCCATGCCGCCAACCGCCGCTACCTGGAGCGGGATCTCAACCGCAGTTTTGACCCCGCCCTCTGGGCTGAGTCCAGTTCCGGGCAGGCCGAGCTGGTGCGGGCCAGAGAGCTCGTGGATCAGTTTGGGCCTGCTGGGCTTGAGCCTTGCAGCGTGGTTCTGGATCTGCACAGCACCACCAGCAGCATGGGCAATTCCCTGGTGGTGTACGGCCGCAGACCGGCTGATTTGGCTTTGGCGGCTGGCATCCAAGGTCAACTGGGCTTGCCGATCTATTTGCATGAGGCCGATGGGGCCCAAACCGGGTTCTTGGTGGAGCGCTGGCCCTGCGGCCTCGTGATTGAGGTGGGGCCCGTCCCCCAAGGGGTGCTCCAAAGCCAGATCTGTCGCCAAAGTCAACTGGCCGTTGAGGCTGCCCTGGCGGTGTTGGCTGATGCCGCAGATGGGGTGTTGCGTTTACCCAACCAACTGGTGGTGCACCGTCATTTGGCCAGCGTGGATCTGCCCCGCCATGGCGACGGCTCGCCAGCGGCCTGTATCCACCCCCAGCGCCATGGGCGGGATTGGCAGCCCATGGGTCCCGGCGAAGCGCTGTTTCTGGATGCGAGTGGCCAAACCCAGGCCTATGGCCCCCCTGCAGGGCTGGAGCACGAGGTGGTGTGGCCGGTGTTCATCAATGAGGCGGCCTATGGGGAAAAGGGCATTGCCCTGAGCCTCACCCGCCGGGAGTGTTGGCCCCTCGAGGCCTCCTGGGGCGAAGAGCTGGCGGCGCTAGCCAAGGATTTGGATCGCCAGAGCCCAGTGCCCTAGCCGCAAACCTGCTGCGTTACCCGCAAACAGTCGTGGTTTGTTCCTTGGTGCAGGGCAGGTCGCTGGTGCTGCCATCAGCCCAATAAATCCTCAGGCGGTCGTCGCCGGTACCGCTTCGGAAGGTGATGGATTTCACAGGTCCGGCTGGGGGCTTGCCTTGGCGATCGGAGCTATCCCGGGGGGTGGTGGCGTTGAGCCGCTGTTCTAGTTGCTGGATTTGCAGCTGCAGTTGCTCCTGGCGCTGTTGCACTTGCTGCAGATCGCTGGGCTTGCGGCCCTGGCAGCCCGCCAGCGTGAGGCTGCCTGCCAGCAGGGCAGCCAACGGGAGGGGGAGGGGCTTGGCCATGCCAGGACGGGCTTGATGTGCCCTGTCTTAGCAGTGCCCCTCAGGGATTGCAGGAATGGCTTGCAGCAATCTCGCGGCCTTGAGGCAGCTCGCTCACAAACGGCGCAATGTTCCGTTACAGTGGCGATGGCGGGTAACCGTCTAGGCGGCTTTCCGTCTTCGGGGTTCCGTCCATCCATACCCGTTTCCTTCGGGAAACACCCTTCTTCTCGTTCTCATGACCACCACCATCCAGCAGC
>CAMDSS010000276.1 GCA_945907085.1 Cyanobium sp. NIES-981
ACCCACGGAGCCAAAGATCAGGGGCAAGGTGCCGGCAATAAACACCAGCAGCACAAAAGTGAGCGCCTCATTGCGCTGGGTGTCCAGATTGAGAACGGTAATCAGCGTGGCCCGATCGCCAAAGCCCCCCCCCGGTCCTCCCGGGCCAGCGGTGACTGCCGCATCGTCACCAAGAAATCACCACCAAGCCAGGGCAGGGGACCAACAAAAACACGCCGGTCCTGATTGAGACAGCTGACCACCCCGTCCTTACTCGGGCAATCGGCGAACAGCGCCCTCAAAGGCTGCTCACCTGCCAGCTGCAACACATGGGGCAGGGGCAGGTTCACCAAGGCATTATTGGAGGCAACCAGCACAACACCGCGAACATCTACAACTAGGGCACTCTCTAAGCCCTGATTGACAGTTGCCCGCTGCAAATCGCGCTGTAGATCGTGAAGCGGGCGGTAGCCAGTCATGCTCACGCTGAGGATCCGCTCCAAGTTGGTGGCACTCCGCTCCATTTCCCTGGCGTTGTAGGAGAGCACCAAGGCACCAGCCAGGAGCGCCATTAATGCTGATCCAGCAGCCCCGGTAAGAGCCACCAGCAGCCAAAGCTGTCGGTTAATCCGGCCCTTGAGCAGAGATACTCCAGACAATTACACTCCAGGCCAAGTCAATCGGCATAAACTTATAAGGAGAATCGGCCGATTTTGACATTTGCATTAAAAAGGTAACCATTTTTTATGGCATCAGGAGAAAAGCCTGGGTGGAGCTGGGCAGTGGCGCCTTAGCCGAAAGGCGCCTAGCCGAAATCATCTGGTCTGCCATGCGGACAAGAACGCGAGCTACCGAGCCAGTTGGGGCAAGCATTTCCGCCTGATCAGCTGGACTTGGATAACGGATGCCACGCTCGGAGGCCACAAACGCCGCCGGACTCACCTGCTCTCGTTTGGCCATCAACGCCTGGGAAGAAAGTGGTTCGGCCCTGGCCAGGGCCTGAGCCGCCCACCAAGTGCGCACCAGTGCCCTAATCATGCCCGGATGGCGCTTGGCAAAAGCTGGATTTACAGCCAAGACATCAACAATCTCCCCAGGAATTTGAGCAGAATTAGATAAAACCCGGTAGCGAGAATCCTCACGCAAGGAATCTGAATGGGGTGGGTAGGTAACAATCGCAGCAATCTTGCCCTTACTCAGCGCGCTGACAAGGGCACTGGGCCCTTCGTGCAAGAGGCGCACCTGGTCAAATGGCACTTGCTTGGTTTCAAAAGCACGCAAAAGCAGATATTCAGCAAGCAGAGTGCGCTCCAGCCCCACCGTCTGGCCAACCAAACCACGTACATCTACAAAATCACTCGTGCTGACAATCACATCCGCACCCTCAGATTGGTCAATCACTAAAAACAACTCTGGACAGCGCTTTGGCACCTCCTGGCAAATCGCGATGGCATCTGGAAGATTAGTAGCGATAACCTCAACATCTCCACGGCCGTAAGCAAGGCGCTGGTCCTCAAGGGAGCTGTATTGCTGCACCCGCAAATCGAGCCCATAGCGATGACCCAGCCGCCGCTGCTCAGCCAAATACAGATACTCGTAGCCAGGCCAGCTGGTAAGCGCTACCAGAAGCCTGCCCTGGGAACCCAGGAGTCGCAAGCCTCCCAACGCTCCTGCCAACAGAACCAAGCCGACCAAAGCCAAGACCCGAGGACTCTGAAGCCAGGGACGCTGAAGACTCGGTGGCTGACTTGTCATCGCAGGGCAGCCTGCACTAAGCGATTAGTTACTGAAGGCAACTTGGCGCCGATCCGCACCAGCTCCAGCTCCTGCTGCACCTTTTGGACAGACTTGAGATTTCGCTCCATCACGCCGCCCGGAGCCAGCATTGCTTTCTGCTCAACAAGCCCATAATAAACCAAGCCGCGTTCAGCTTGCTGAAACTCGTTAACACTCACTTTCTGCCGATTAGCCATCAGCTCTATCGACTGCTTTGGATGGGTTTGGGCCAATTGGTGGGCGTCTTGCCAGACCTTTACAAGCTTTGCCAGAGCAACGGAATTGCCACTAAGATACGAAGGATCAACTACTAATATATCAAAAATTTCACCAGGGGTTTGTCGGCTGTCAAATAGCACCCTGGAATGACCATCCCGGGCTGCAAAATCACTAAACGGTGGGTAAAAGGCGACTGCATCAATGATGCCCGTAGCCAGGGCAGCGGGCATTTCCGCCATCGGCATATTGCGGATCTCCACCTGATCGAGGCTCAGGCCCGAAATCTGCAAAGCCCGACTAACGAAATAGGGGCCAAGGGTTGAAAAGGTTGTCCCGATACTCTTACCAGCAAGGGCATGCAAAGAATCAAAACCATTGCGTGCCGCAATAATATCACCCCCACGAGATTCATCGAGGATCAGCACCACCACCGGGCAGCGTTTAGGCTGCCTAGCGCAGATATCAACAAGCTCCACAGTGGTGAGCTGGGCCACATCAACTTCACCCCGAAGATAGGAATGAACGATTTCCTGGGGATCCGCAAACTGGGTTGTAGTTAATTTCAAGCCATGGCGCTCAGCCAGGCCCCGGCTCTCGGCCAAATAGAAATACTCATAGCCCGGCCAGCTCGATAGGGGCACATTGATCTCTGCGGGCTTGGTGGCACAACTTGCCAACGCCGCGCAGAGATAACCAATTACAGACAAGGCAAGAGACTGGAATCCCAGGCTCCGAGATGGCGAAATGCCCATTAGCGCAAAATTACAAAAAAAAACGAGAGACTCTTACGAGCCAAGGGCTAGCCCTACAAAAGCATTTAACGGCGATAGAATTTAAGGAATTAGTTGGTTTGTTGGCCAAAACTTCACATCTCGCACGCTGCCAGCCCCTGCGGCTAGTTTTTCTTCATGGCATCGATAACTGGTTCTCCTAGCCCATCCCCTTGGGGCCCGCTGTTTGCACCACCAACTCGGCGACAAGGGCTTGTTTTAGCCCTGACCGCTGGCCTGGCCGTGCTGCTGAACCTGCAGCCCCTGCCACTCTTTTATGGCATCCAAGTGCTGCTGGGCTCGATCCTGCCGATCCTGGCCCTACTGCTCTGGCGCACCGGCTGGGCAATTCCGGTGGGTTGCATCGCAAGCTTGGTGACCTGGAAGGCATGGGGTCATCCTTGGGCGGTAGTGATCTTCAGCGCCGAAATAACCTGGCTAACCCTCGGCCTACAGCGCCTGAGCCGCCGCAACGATCAAGTAAGCACTGGCGCAGTTATCCCCCTGGCGATCGGCTACTGGCTCCTGCTGGGGGCGCCCATGGTAGCCATTTTTTATGGCCTAATACTTCGAATAGACCC
>CAMDSS010000277.1 GCA_945907085.1 Cyanobium sp. NIES-981
GATGCAGGCCCTCGCGCCTCCCGAACCATTGGCGCCGCAGCTCGGGGATGGTGTCATCGATGCTGGTTCCGGCCACAAAGCGCACGTCGTGCACTTCGATCAGGCTTGTGGCCGTGCGGCCGCCCAACACCGCCAACCACAGCAGCGGCGCCCCTGGGGCTGGAGGACGGATCTCTGCGGCATCCATGGCACTGGGATTGGCAAAGGCTGAGCTGCTTGCCAGCATCCCAGCAGTTAAACGGCCAAACTGCGGCCGTAACCCAAGCAAGTGGGGCACGAAGCCCTTTTCGCAAAATCGATCAAAATGGGCCCCCGCCAGGAGGGCCATGGAATTCTTTGAACACCAGTGGAGCTCGTACCGGGCCGTCGTGGAACACGACCTGATGGAGCACCGGGCCGTGGCCACAGCCACCGAAGCTGCTCTGCGCCACTGGCTGGCCCAACGGCCTGCCACCGCACCGCCGCCAGCCCTGCTCGATCTGGGCTGCGGCGATCTGGCCCTACTGGCCCCGCTGTTGCGGGACCTGCCCCTGGGCCGCTATTGCGGCCTCGATCTGGCGGCCGTGGTGCTGCCCCTGGCCGAGCGAGCGCTGGGGCCGGTGCCCTATGCCACCGACTGGCGCGTCGGCGATCTATTGGCCTGGGCCCAGGCCCCGGAGGGCGGCGATTCCGCCCTGGAACAGCCCGACATCCTCCACTCCGCCTTCGCCATCCACCACCTCAGCGAAGCCCAAAAGCAGGCCTTCCTGCAGGGTGCTCGCCGGCGCATCAACGCCAACGGGGTGTTTCTCTGGGTGGATGTGTTCCGCGAACCCGGCGAGACGCGAGAGGCCTACATCGCGCGCTATTGCCAGCGCATCCGCAGCGGCTGGCAGCCCCTCAGCCCCGGGCAGCAGGAGCAGGTGATCGACCACCTGAGCCAGTGCGACATCCCAGCCGACCGTGCCGCCATTCAGGCCAGCGCTGAGCAAGCTGGCTGGCGCTGGCATTGGGCCTGGCAGGGCCAGTACCAGGCCGAAGCCATGGCCGTGCTCACCCCCCACTAAATGCCGCTAGAAATTCTGGAACAGGGCTGCTGGGGCCGGCTCAGCTGTGCTCGCGCAGGAAGGCGATCGTGCCAGCTAACTCTTCGGCAAACCGATCAATCTCCTCCACGGTGGTGGTGAAGCTCAAGCTGGCCCGGGCCGAACCGGCGATGCCATAGAGCCGGTGCAGGGGCTGGGTGCAGTGATGGCCGCTGCGAATACAAATCCCGGCCGAATCCAGCAGCGCCGCCAGGTCGTTGGCATGGATGCCCTCCACGGTGAAGGCTGCCAGGGCGCCGCGATCGGGCTGCTGCTGGGGCGTGGGCCCAAGCAGCCTAACGCCATCGATGGCCCCAAGCCGGTCAAACATCAGGCGGGTGAGCTGTTGCTCGTAGGCATGAATGCGATCGAGTCCCAAACCCTGGAGGTAATCGAGGGCTGCGCCCATGCCGATGGCCTCACCAATGGCGGGCGTCCCCGCTTCAAACTTATGGGGCAACTCGGCCCAACTGCTGTGGTCGAGGTAGACGTCTTGGATCATTTCGCCGCCACCCAGGAAGGGGGGCATCGCCTCCAAAAGCGCCTCCCGCGCCCAAAGGAAACCCATGCCCGTGGGTCCGCAGAGCTTGTGGGAGGACGCCACAAGAAAATCGCAATCGAGCTGGGCCACATCCACCGGAAGATGGGGCAAGCTTTGGCAGGCATCCACCAGCAGCAGGGCCCCTGCCGCATGGGCCAAGGGCGCAATCGCTTCGATCGGATTGAGGCAGCCCAGGGTGTTGCTCACCTGCACCAGGCTCACCAATTTGGTGCGCCCATTGATCTGGCTGCGGAGATCATCGAGATCCAGTTCACCGGTCTCGGTGAGGCCGGCATGGCGCAACACGCAACCCGTGCGCGCCGCCAGCAACTGCCAGGGCACAAGATTGCTGTGGTGCTCCATCACCGTGAGCAAAATCTCATCGCCCGGCTTGAGGTTGGCCTCGCCCCAGCTACGGGCCACCAGGTTGATGGCCTCACTGGCATTGCGGGTGAACACAATCTCCCTGGGGCTGGCCGCACCGATGAAGGCCGCCGCCTTGCCCCTGGCAGCCTCAAAACCTTCGGTGGCTCGGGCACTCAATTGGTGGGCGCCGCGGTGCACGTTGGCGTTGTCGTGGGCGTAATAGTGCTGCAGGGCCTCAAGCACCTGGCGGGGCTTCTGGCTGGTGGCCGCGTGATCGAGATAGATCAGGGGCTCGCCCAGGCAAGCGGTTTGGGCCAAAAGCGGGAAATCAGGCCGGGTGATCGCCGCCAAATCGACGGAAGTCTCAGTTGCAAGCTCTTTGCCTGAAGTGAGGGCTTCGGAGGCTGTCATCACCATCAAGCCCCGTCACCCAACAGCCGGGCCAAGGGGTGCCAAGCACTGGCCATGGCTGGCAACTCCCGCAGGACCTCATCGCAATACCCCCGCAACAACAGGTGGGCTGCCTGATCCGCCCCAATCCCCCGACTCTGTAGATAAAACAACTCGTTGGCTTGGAGCTGGCTCACCGTGGCGCCATGGGCGCACTTCACATCGTCGGCCACGATTTCGAGCTCTGGCTTGGTATCCACCCGAGCGCGATCCGAGAGCAGCAGGCTGCGGCTGAGCTGGGACGCATTGGTTTGCTGGGCAGCCTGGGGCACCTTCACCGCGCCATTGAATACACTGCGGCCCGAGCCATTGGCCACCACTTTGTGGACCTGGTCGAGCTCCCCTGCCGGGCCCCCAAACGACATCAAACTGTGGGTATCGGCGAGCTGCTGACCATCCACCATCTGGAGTCCCCGCAGGCGGGTCTGGGCAGAGCCAGCGCTTTGCATCACCCGGGGCTCCAGGCGCACCAACCCCCAACCCGCGGTTGCCGTGGTGCAGCTGAGGGCACTGCCAGGCTCCTGTTTCACGGCCACATGGGCCAACAGGCTGGCCATCCCGTGGCCAAGGGCCAGAACGCCAAGATTGAGGCGGGCGTTCTCCGCCAGCAGCACCTCCGTGATCAGGCTTGTGCAATTGGCTCCGCTTGAGTTCACCACCTGCAAGACATCCAGGCTTGAACCCGGCTCCAGGACCAGCAGGACCCGCAAGGCTGCCAAGCCCTTGGCGCTGCCCGCATCCCAGGCCAGCTCCAACGGGTCAGCTTCGCCCGTGACCCGCAGGGCCAGCACCTGGGGATCCGCAGCCCGATTCAGGCCTACCGGCCAAGCGGCCTCACTGCCGGTGGCAACCAGGCTGGCGTCCAAAAGCGGCGCCCATTCTGCAGGATCCAGGCGACTAAC
>CAMDSS010000278.1 GCA_945907085.1 Cyanobium sp. NIES-981
CAAGGTGCGCAATGCCCTCGAGCGCCAGGGGGTGATCGTGCGCAGCTCCAACTACGCCCTCTACGCCGACATGAGCCAGCGCATGATGGCCACCCTGGAGCCATGGGTGGAAGAGCTGGAGATTTACTCGATTGATGAGGCCTTCGGCCAGTTGCACCGCCCCTGCGATGGAGGCGATCTCACCAGCTGGGGACAACAGTTGCGCCGCACGGTGCTCCGCCAGCTGGGCCTCCCAGTGGCGGTGGGCATAGCCCCCAGCAAGGTGCTCGCCAAGCTCGCCAACAAACTGGCCAAATCCAGCAGCACCCACCAGGGGGTTTTCGATCTAGGCGCGGTCATCGATCCCGCCCCCTACCTCGAAGCGGTGCCCATCGAAGATGTTTGGGGCATCGGCCGCAAACTATCGCGCTGGTGCCGACTGCGCGGCATTGCCAACGCCAAAGCCCTGCGCGACATGCCCATGGGCGAACTACGCCGTAAATGCGGCGTGGTGGGCCTGCGGTTGCAACACGAATTGCAGGGCATGGCCTGTATCCCGATGGAACTGGTGCCCCCCGCCAAACGGGAAACCTGCGTGAGTCGCAGCTTCAGCCAGCCCATTCGAGAACTCCCCCAGCTCAAGCAGGCGATCGCCACCTACCTGAGCCGGGCAGCGGAAAAGCTGCGGCGCCAAGGGCAACGCAGCGGAGCCATCACCGTGTTTGTGCGTAGCAGTCCGTTCAATGGCACCAGCTTTTACAGCCGGGCCGCCACCGTGAGCCTGGCGGTCGCGAGCAACGACACCGCCGTGCTGCTCGCTGCGGCCCTACCCCTGGCGGAGCAGCTCTTTCACCCCCACAAACCCCTGCAAAAGGCCGGGGTGTTGATGCAACAGCTGGTGGGAGAGGAGACCCTCCAGCACCATCTGCTGGTGCCCCTCCCCGAAGAGCAGCAGCAACGTCGCCGGAGCCTGATGGCCACCATCGATCGCCTGAACAAGCGCTACGGCCAAGGATCGGTGCAATGGGCCGCCTGTGGCTTCACACCCCCCTGGCAAATGCAGCGCTCGCGCCTATCCCGGGCCGCCACCACCCGTCTGGGCGAGATCCCGATTGTTTACGCCTGAAGATCGAGACCAGCTCCACAAGGAGTAGGGGAGCTCACGCCAACTGTTCCAGGGCAGCCCCAATCATGGCCGCTGTGACCGGAATGGTTTCCAGCT
This sequence comes from Cyanobium sp. NIES-981, assembly GCA_945907085.1. Classification (GTDB taxonomy): domain Bacteria; phylum Cyanobacteriota; class Cyanobacteriia; order PCC-6307; family Cyanobiaceae; genus Cyanobium_A. The sequence goes on from CAMDSS010000278.1 coordinate 1,202, forward strand.
CATCGGCGTTGTCGAGGTAGGCGTCAAAAGAGCCATAGCGCTTGATGCAAGGGGAAGCCCCGGGCTCGGCGCAGGCCTCCTGCCAGGTTCCCTCCTCAGGCTTCACCGCCACATAGCTGGCGAGGGCTTCTTCGAAGTCGGCCCCATCGCCAATGCCTTCGCCATGCCAGAGCGCCTCAAAAAAGGTCATGGCCACTCCCGTATCGCCAACCCAAGCTAAGCCGAAGCACCATGGCGCCCCCTGCCTCACATCCAAGGCACAACCAAGAAGCGATCCACGGACGTCGTTAAACCCAAAGCTGACAGCGACCACCAAGGGCCCGGAGCAGGAGCCCCTGATCACGGCCCCTAAAGCACGTCCTTACTAAATAGACCCTCAAGGGCCTCCAGTCGCTTAGCGAGCAAATCAAGCTCTTGATGAATCACAGGGGCCTCAGCCGACTCCATGGAGCTCGCCAACATTTCATGGCGTATGGCCTCATGAACAAAGGCAGTAATTGTCAATCCCCTCTTGCGGGCTTCTCGCTTGAGCCCATCAAGAAGCTCTGGGGGGCAGGTGAGGTTGATCTGAGAACGCTTGCCAGCGGACATGGCAGAGAAAGAGAGGGACATGGAGCAAAAGTGCAACAGAAGCTACAAATCCAGAACTCCTAGACAAAAGGATGCAGGATGCTCATACCTTAAAAGATTAGGGGGCTAATTAGCGGTCCCACTAATCAAACTAGAAAACACTTAAAGGGGGCCTATCAAAAGCGAAGAGCGTGCCAATCAGGGGAGTCAAGCGCAGAAAAGCACCCAAAAGCGTTATCAATACTGGCTAGTTGGGCAAAGACAGACAGGACTGATACGGCAAAAGCAATAGATTCTCCCAACCACTCTTGACGCAAATCGAACAATTGACGCGAAATGCGCAAGCATGGGCGCAGAAATGCAGCAATGATGGACAAAGAGTGCGATCTAGTTTCTCAATCGAACGGCTTGTTGGGGTTACGCCCAGCAATTCCATAGGGCGATCGAGCGCGAAGGAGATTCCAAGTCAATGACAACAACCAGAAGGTCAAAGGCTCAAGCCGTGAGCGCGTCCGAATTTTCTTGTTGCACCACTTCTTCGTAGCCAGCACAGCGACGGCTGTCGAGCTCGGTGAGGTAGCGACGCTCGTTGTAATAGAGATCCTGGAAGCGCAGGGCATCGCCGTTGAGATCCGCAAACAGGCTGTCAATTCGGATTTCCATGTCACTCACCGGTGCCAGGCCTGAAGCAGAGGCAACGGCCTCACGGCGCTCCTCTTCCAGCAGCAGCGCAATGCAACGCTCGAGGGTTTCCAGCCGCTGGCTGCTCCAGGCATCAAGCAGGTGGCGGCAGCGCTTGAGGCTGCGCTGACGCTCCAGGGCCGCGGTGGCCCCCCGGAGCTGCAGCAAGGGCTGGGCCAAACCCATCAGCTGCAGCTCGTTGGGTTCCAGCAGGGGCGTGAGGCGCGTGAGAAGGGCGCTTTGCTCCACCAGCAATTGGTCGCTCAGCAGCCGCGGTAGGTCCAGATCGCCCAAGTCATCACCGGGGTCGTTGCCGCGGTTGATGGCCTCCATCCGGCCCACGCCGAGGTTGTCCTCTTCCAAGCCGCTGATGGCAGCCCAGAGCAGCCGGTGGTGCTGCAAGGCGAAGTCTTCGAGATCGCGTTGGCGCAGCTCCCGCCGAATCGAAGAACGGTAGGAGGGGCAGTGGAGATACAACCGCAACAACTCGGCCTCGGCCCGCTCCCGCAGCCCCGCCTCCCCAGGCTGCTCCCACTTCTGGGAGCGGCCGTGCCAGCGCTGGCCCTTGACCTGCTGGCGGAGGTCGTCCTCCAGCTGGATCGCCATGCGGGCCTGTCCCCCCGACAGGCGCTCGGCCACCCGCTGCAGGTAGTGGCTGCGAACGGCGCTCTGGGGGAGTTTGCCCAGCAGGGCCACCAGGCTGGAAACGGCCTGCTGGAACTGGTCGGCCTTACCCAAATCCCGATCCGCCAACACCTGGTCGATCTGCCAATCCAGCCAAAGGGGGGCTTGATCCAGGAGGGCGCGGTAGTCGCCAGCGCCGTGGTCCTTGAGGAAGTCGTCGGGGTCCTTGCCGGAGGGCAGATG
>CAMDSS010000279.1 GCA_945907085.1 Cyanobium sp. NIES-981
ACGACCAAACAGGCGCAAGCTGCAGCCCAAGTCCAAGCCCCTGCCCTTACCCAGACTGGGGCCACCAGCCTCACCCTCAGCAGCATCAGTAACACCTGGCTTGAGGTGAAAACCCTCAAGGGGAAACAACTCTTTCGCGGAGATTTCAAGGGCCGCAAAGGGTTTCCCCTCAACGAAGGCTTGAGGCTGCTTGCCGGCCGGCCGGATCTCGTTCTCGTCCAGGTTGGGGCCACAGCGGCACGGCCCTTGGGCCCCATTTCCGAGGTGAAATGGCAAACCTTTGCAGCCCCTAAGGCTCCAGCACCTTTAGGGACAGTCCGCAGGCCTCTAGAACCACGTCCCGGCAAGCCGCCAGGCTCCAACGCTCCAGGCTGAGATCGGCTGGCTGATCTCCTGAAGGCGGATCCACGGGCTCGAGGGAAATTTCCAGCTCGGATGGAGCCTGTTTTGCTGCTCCTTCCTGCAGGGGGACAACCTTGATGCTGCCGATCACAGACGCTGGCCGTCGATCAAGGGAGGCCGCCAGACGCAACAGCAAGGCCATGGACGCCACGGTGCGGCGCTGCTGCCGGTCGACAATCAGCTGCCAAGACTCGTGGCGCTTTTTGGGCAAGCCGCGGCGGTGATACCGGGCCATGGCCGCCACCATCAAATGTTCGGCCTGGGAATAGCCCAACAACTCGCCATGGCGAATCAAATACCAGGTGTGCTTGTGATACGAGGCAATGTTGATGCTCTTGCCGCAGGTATGCAGTTGGGCTGCCGCCCAGAGCAGTTCCCGGCCCAAGCCGTCATCGCTATGGATGAGGCCCCGGGTCTGGTCGTAGAGGCTGAGGGCGAAGCCGGCCACCCGATCCGCCCGGCTGCGGTCGACACCAAAACTCTGGGCCAGATGCATCACCGTGCGCTGCCGAATGGTGCTCTGAAACGAGAAACGATCACCCAAAAGGTGATTGCGCAGCATCCAATCCACAATCAAACCCTCCCTCAGGGCCCGATCGCAGACCACCAGCTCCTTCACCTGGAGCATCTCCATGGCGGTCTGGAGAATCAGGGCCCCAGGCACGATGATTTCGGCGCGCCGTTCGTTGATGGCGGTCAAGGTTTTGCGTTGCTCGGCTGACATCGCCAACAGGCGGGCGATCTGCTGATCGATGCGGGCCTTGCTGAGGCGGTACCCCTGCAATTTCAAGGGGGGACGGCCGTCCTCAGCTGCCGCCAAGGCGGCCAAGGCCATGGCTGTGCCGCTGGTGGCCACGAGCAGGGGCTTCTCAGCCGGCTGGAGAGCGGCCCGGGTCTGGGCCACCGCCGGATCCAGGGCCCCTTGGATATAAGCCTTGAGAAAGGAGTGGCGATCAGACGGCAACGGATCCTGCCGGCAAAACTCCCGCTGCAGCCGCACTGCCCCAATCCGAGTACTGGTAAGGGAGCGGGCATCGCGGCCATCGGCAAGCACAAGCTCAGTAGAGCCGCCACCGATATCCAGGATCAGGTGGGGCTGATCGCCAAAGGTCATGCCTGAAAGCACGCCCAGATAGATCAGGCGAGCCTCCTCCGGACCACTCACCAACTCCACCTCGAGGCCCAACTGCTCCTGCAGGGCCGCCAAGAAATCGCCCCCATTGGGGGCCTCTCGCACCGCGCTGGTGGCAGCGGTCACGATCTGCTCAACCCCGTGGCTGAGCGCCAGGTCCCGGTCTTGCCTGAGGGTCCGAAACGCCCGCTCAATGGCATCGGAGCTCAAATCCCCGGTCTCTGGATCCCGCTCACCCAGGCGCGTGGTGGCTTTTTCGGCCACCAGCACCGAGAAACTGCGCAGCTCAGGATCCACCTCCGCCACCAACAGGTGAATGGAGTTGGTGCCGATGTCGATTGCAGCGACACGGCGACGACCCAAGGCCTGGCCAGGCTGTTGGGAGGGCGGGGCCTGAACCATCGGGCAGCCTGGGGCTGGAAGGGGTCACTTTGCCATCCGCGGGAGATTCCCGCAGCAGACCTAGGGTGCCGGCCAAAGCAGGTCTGCTCCCAGCGTGGCCGTTCCCCGCATCACCGCCCGTCTGGCGACCTGGCTCGAGTTACTGCGCTGGCACAAACCCAGTGGTCGCCTCATCCTCCTGATTCCGGCGGGTTGGAGCCTCTGGCTCGTGCCCGGGGGCAGGCCCTCCCCAGATCTGGTGCTGTTGATCTTGCTGGGGGGCCTCGCCGTCAGCGGAGCCGGCTGCATCGCTAATGACCTCTGGGATCGGCGCATCGATCCCTTGGTGGAGCGCACCAAAACCAGGCCCATGGCCGATGGCCGGGTGGGCAGCCTGGAAGCCCTGCTGTTGCTGGTGGTAGCCCTGGCCGCGGCCCTGGCCGTGGTGCTGGCCCTGCCCGTAGCCCATCGCCTGAGCTGCCTGGGGCTGGCCATCGCCGCCCTACCGCCGGTGCTGCTCTATCCCAGCGCCAAGCGCTGGTTTGATTACCCCCAGCTGGTGCTGGCCCTGTGCTGGGGCTTTGCGGTACTGATCCCTTGGGCCGCCGCCACCGGCAACCTCTCTGGCGGCTGGCCCCTGGGGCTCACCTGGCTGGCCGCCGTGCTCTGGACCTTCGGCTTTGACACGGTCTACGCCATGGCCGACCGCGATGACGACCGGGGACTCGGGGTCCGGAGCAGTGCCTTAAGCCTGGGGGATCGGGCCCCCCTCACCGTGACCGTTTGCTACGGCTTGACGGCCCTGGCCCTGGCAGGGGCCGCGGGCCAAGCCGGGGTGGGGTGGCCGTTCTGGCCCCTGTGGCTGCTGGCCGCCGCCGGGATGCAGCGGGAAGCCCTGGGGCTGGGGCGCACCGATCTGCCCCGCTCCAGCTTTGGCCGCCATTTCAGCCGCCAGGTGCTATTGGGCGGCCTGCTGCTGCTGGCCCTGGTGGTCGGAAGGCTGTGATGGCTACGCCGATCCGCCTGCCCAAACCGCTGGTTTCTGGAGATTCCGTCGCCGTGGTGGCCGCCAGCTCCTGCCTGGAAGGCGAAGGGGCCCTGGCCCGCCTCGATGCCGGCATTGCCATCGTGGAGAGCTGGGGGCTGGTGGTGGAGCGCAAGCCCCTGCGGAACTGGGGTTACCTAGCGGGCAGCGATCAAGAGCGTGCCGCCGATCTCCGAACCGAGCGACCGGACGAGGCCCCAGCCGTTTCCCTGCTGGCCTGCATGCGGGGGGGCTGGGGTTCCGCCCGGCTCCTGGAGCGACCCCTGGCGATGGGGCCCACCTGGCTCCTGGGCTTCTCCGATGTCACCTCCTTGCTCTGGGCCCAGGTGGCCCAAGGCCATGGCG
>CAMDSS010000280.1 GCA_945907085.1 Cyanobium sp. NIES-981
TACCTCGAAGACGAAGGCTTCCAGGTGACCACGGCAGGCGACGGGGAAGAGGGCTGGATCCAGGCCCAGGAGCTGTTGCCAGATGTGGTGATCACCGACGTGATGATGCCCCGCTGCGATGGCTATGGCTTGCTGAAGCTGCTGCGGGCCGACGAACGGTTGGGGGGTACCCCGGTGATCTTCCTCACCGCCAAGGGGATGACAGCCGATCGCATCAGTGGCTTCCAGGCCGGTGCCGACGACTACATCCCCAAGCCGTTTGACCCGGATGAATTGGTGGCCCGGGTGCACAACGTGGTGCGTCGCCAGGAGCGGCTGCTGGCGGAAGCTGCCCGGTTTGCCGATGCCGACATCGGCCAGATGGCCAAGCAGATCACCGAGATCCGCTCCCTACTGGCCACCGGCGGCGGCAAAAAGCCTGCCGCAGCTCCAGAGCATGTGTTTACGCCCCGGGAGGCCTCCGTGCTGCAACTGGTGGCGGAGGGAATGATGAACAAGGAAATTGCCCGCCGCCTGGAAACGTCGATCCGCAATGTGGAGAAGTACGTGAGCCGGCTGTTTATCAAAACCGGCACCGCCAGCCGCACCGAATTGGTGCGCTACGCCCTCGAGCACGGGCTTGTCGACTGAGCCCGCGGCAGGTTGGTTGCCGGCGGCCCTAAACCGGGGCCACCGCTATCGCGATCGGGTTGGGGCCCGCAGCCTGCTTGATCCCAGGGCAGGGGTGGCCCCCAATGATGGGATTGCGGCGTTTTATGCCGCCAGGTATGCCCACTCGGCCATGGCGGTGTGGTTGGAGCGGCTCGCCGCCGGGGAGATCTGGTGCAACGGCCAGCAGCTCTGGGCCGATGGCCGGGCCCAAGCCGGGGATCAACTCGTGTGGCATCGGCCCCCCTGGCAGGAGGCGGCCGTGCCGGTGCTGCCGGGCCCCCTGTTTGATAACGGCGACCTGGTGGTGATCAACAAGCCCAGGGGCCTGCCGGTGTTGCCGGCGGGGGGCTTCCTCGAGCACACCCTGCTCGCCCAGCTGCAGCAGCGCCATCAGGCCGACCCCCTCGGCATCCCCAGGCCGGTGCATCGTCTGGGCCGCTTCACCTCGGGCCTGTTGGTGTGTGCGCGCCAGCCCGTCAGCCGGGCCTGGCTGAGCGCCCAGCTGCGGGAGAGCACGGGCTCCGTTCAGCAAGCCACCGCAGCCCAGGCCGAGCCTGATGGGGGGGGCGCGAAGGGCTGCCGCAAGCTCTATCGGGCCCTGGTGGCTTTGCCGGCCGTGGGCTCTGCTTTGGCCCAAGCGGAGGCCGCGCTGCTGAGGGGCGAGGGGCTGGCCATCACCACGGCGATTGGCCAGCAGCCCCACCCCCGCTTAGGCGCGTTGTGGTGTGCGGCGGCTCCGGGGGATCCTGGGGCCCTACCGGCCCACAGCTGGGTGAGGTTGCTGGAACGCCGGTCCGAGGGCTGGCTCGTGGAGGTAGCGATCGCCAGCGGCCGGCCCCATCAGATCCGGATCCACATGGCCGCGGCCGGGGCCCCGCTCTTGGGGGACCCGCTCTATGCCGTTGGCGGCATGGGCCGCCCAGGGGCCCTGCCAGGCGATGGGGGCTACCAGCTGCAGGCCTTTCGCCTGGAGCTGGTGCTGCCTAGGGGCGGCCAGTTGGTGCTGGAGGTGCCTGAGCCGCTGGGGTGACTGGGCGAAGTCTTACTGGTTTCTTTTGCTGCCCGTGATGCGGTCGAACATGCAGAGCCCTGTTGTTCGGGCCAGACTTCTTGCCATGGCCTCCACAAGTCCAACCCCCGCAAGGCTCGTCACCCGTGAGGCCTTGGAAGCTTTCACCCAGCAGCTGGTGGAGCGGTTCGCCCCTGAGAAGGTGATCCTGTTTGGCTCATTGGCCCGGGGTGAAGGACGTTGGGATTCCGACGCCGACATCCTTGTGGTGATGCCCTTTGATGGCCGCCACCTAGCTCAGATCCGACAGATTCGTAAGGCTTGTCGGGCTGGATTCCCTCTGGATCTCTTGGTGCGCCGGCCTGAAGAAGTCGCGATGCGTTATCGCGGTGGTGATCCGATCGTGCGTGAAGCCCTTGATCACGGCGAGGTGCTCTATGGATGACTCCTGGTCTGCTGTCCCCGAATGGATCCAGAAGGCAGAGGCTGATTGGGAAGTTGTGCAAACCCTCGGTGGAAAAGGCACCAAGACCCTTCATGACGCCATCGTTTTTCATGCCCAGCAATGCACTGAAAAGTTGCTGAAAGCGCGGTTGATTCAACTGGGTCAAGCCATCAGGAAGACCCACGACCTTGCGGCTTTGTCGCAATTACTTCAACAAGCTTATGCTGATTGGAGCTGGGATGAAGACGAGTTGGAGGAATTGAGTGATGGGGGTGTGCTGAGCCGCTATCCCGGCTTCGACACCTCATCTGAAGAAATGCAGAAGCTCACAGCGATTGCAAGTCGGTTGCGCCAGGCCCTCCTTGGGTGCCTAGGAGCGGCAAACCTAACGAGCGGCCAATAGGAAGAGAGCCAACGCCAGAACGGAAAAGATCCAGGCCGCGGCGCCCCAAAGGCGGCGCCAGAAGCGGATCGACTGGCTGAAGTCGTCTTCGGAGCCCCGGCGCACCACAAACAGGCCGCTTCGCTGGGTGCTTGTAAGCGCAGCATGCCGCCGGCATCAGTGCACTCGGCCAGCACGAAAACCATGCCGCTGGCACTGAAAATCGCTTCCTCTCGGAGCACTCCCAGGCTGCGGGTTGTGGAGGTGTTGCCGCCCTGGGGAGGATCCACGTGGTGAAACACGGGTTCCAGCTCCAGATCCGCTCCATCGGGGATCAGGGAAACGGTTTGAGCACCCTGGCGAAGATGGAATGGACAGCGGCGCTCCAGGGTCGACAGGGTTTCATTTCTCTGTTCCCAACTGATTGTTTTTTGGGTTTTCCCTTCGCTGTCGGTGGTGGTTGTTTCTGTTTGCACTTCCAGCTGGTGGGTCACCGTCTGGGTGAAAGCCACGCAGGGTTCTCCGCTCCACGGCGCCAGCAAGGGCTCATCGCAGACAATTTCCGCCGAAAGCTTCACCCGTTCGCGAAAGGAGCCCGGCCCGAGTTGCGCGGCGACGGCGGCCTGCAGCCCGTGGAGCTCGGCAATGCTGCTGCTGCGAGCATCCAAAAGCAGGGCCAGCTTCCGAACCTGATGGCGTCTGGCCAGGCCGCAACCGATGGCGGCGATCGAGGCGCTGAGCCCGGTGATGAACAGTTCCAAGGTGATCGCGCCCTAGGTCTTCTCGAACGCCAGCAGCCTGGAGAAATAGAAGGG
>CAMDSS010000281.1 GCA_945907085.1 Cyanobium sp. NIES-981
GTCGCAAGGGATGGGTTCGCAAGAGAAAGCGGTGAACCCTGATTAACAGCCAAAAGCAGCCCCACGGGCAGCAACAGCCAGGGAACGGCAAACAACTGCACCACCAACCACCCAGCCCCGAGGGCTTTGATCACATCGCGATCCAGGCCCAAAAACCAGTTCTTGCTCCAGCCCTCCCACAGGGCCTGGAAGTTGGGATACATCTGGAGGGTGAGCTGATCGAGGGCCAGCAAGTAGCGCAAGCGCAGGCCCCGCCCCTTGATCGCCCGGGCCAGGGCCAGGTCTTCCACCACCTCGGCCGCCACGGCGCCATGGCCGCCCACCGCCAGGTAACTGCTGCGGCGAAACAACATGAATGGCCCCGCCGCAAAAGCCAAGGGATCGGCGGGATCATTGGCCCGCTGAATCGGAAAGCCCAGCCCCAGCAAGCTGGCGATGATCGGCTGCACCAGCCATTCGGCCAAACAGCTGCAGCTCAAGCGGGGGGCCAGGCTGAGTAAATCGGCGCCATGGCGGCTGGCATCGGCCAGGGCCAGCCGCAGGGCCCCAGGCTCCAGGCGCACATCGGCATCGAGGAAGAGCAGCCAATCGCTCCCCCCGGCCTGATCCAGCCAGCGGTTGGCCTGGTAACAGGCCCAGTTTTTCCCCACCCAGCGCTCCCCCTCGGGGCGGGGGCCTGCAGGGAGGAGCGCCGAAGCCACCGAACCAGCCGCCAGGGCAGCCTCCGCCAAGGCAGCGGTTTGATCGGTGGAACCGTCGTCAACCACCAAGAGTCTCCAGGCGGAGCAAGGGGGCTCGCTGGCCAGGATCGAGGCGACGCAATCGCCGATGTTGGCGGCCTCGTTGTAGGCCGGTACGACCACCGTGAGTGAATCAGGCACCGTGAGCGAATCAGGCACCTGGCCTGGCGCTGGTCCCAGGCAAGGTGCCTGGGCAAAGGTGCGCTGCAACAGGGCCAGCATGGCCAGCAGACCGGCGCAAGAGACCAGCCCCCAAAGGGCAACAACCAGGTTCCAGCTCGTCGTCAAGCTCGGTTGGGATAGGGCTGACCCATGCTGGTCATCTGGCGGTCCCGCGCCGCGCGGCGGCACATCCGGCGGAAGGGGGCAAGGCCAATGCCAAACAACTGCTCAAACGACTGGTTTGCCACCATCACCGAGGCCAGCCCACAGCGATCCACCTGCCGCTGCAGGGTGATCTGGGGTTGGGCTGCAATGCCCTCAAACAGCCGACTCAGCCGTAGATGCTGGAGGGATTGAAACGGGGTCTTGCCGCGGCAGTGGTCAAAACACAAATCAAGCCAGTCGCCATTGACCCCCAGGGCTTCCGCCATCGATTCCAGCTCGATGGCCTCACTGAAATGGTCGGCGAAATAACCCACGGCCTGATTCACCAGATGGATCTGGTCGGCCAGCTCGACCGGGAGCCTCGACTGGGGCTGATGGGGCCGGTGCTTGCGGGAAGCCCAGGGCTGATTCGGAACAGGTCGCATGCCTCCCCAGCACTCACCGGTGACCTAGGCATAGCCATGGCCAACCCGAGCTGCAACGGGCAGTGCCCTGATCAAGACCAAGGCGAATCAAACCGTCACAGCGCAACAACAAACGCAATGATGGGGCGACTCAACCATGAACGTCTTACCCATGGACGTCTTGACCATGAGCTGCCCCAGGGCTGATGTCTGATCCCCATCCCAACCACCCGCCCAAACCGAGGTCCGGCCAACGCCACACCCGGTTTGACCGACGCCACCTGGTGTTACTGCTGGCCGCCTTGGCCTGCATCGGCGGCCTGGTGCTGTTTGTTGCGGAAATGGATTTGGACCTGGACTCGGGGCTCACCCCCCCAAACCCCACGCCCCAAGGCTCCTCGCCCCAAAACACGCCAGTCCCGGCAAAGCAACCATGACCAGCCTGTTTGCGATCATCACCAGCGTTTTTCTGGTGTTTGGCCTGCACTTTGAGGGGCCCTTGCCAGGGGATCTGGGGGTGCACGCTGGCAGCCTGTCGCCCTGCGAAAGCAGCGCCCACTGCGCCCGCGCCGACTGGGCCGTAGCGGATCCAGAAGCCGCCTTTGCCAGCCTGCAAGGTGTCATTGCGGCCAGCCCTCGCACCCTGATCGTGGAGCAGCGCCCCGGCTACCTGCATGCCACCGCCACTAGCCAATTGTTTGGCTTTGTCGATGACCTGGAGCTCTATGCCCAGAAAGGCACCGGCTCCCTCCAGGCCCGCTCCGTTTCCCGGCTCGGCGATTCGGATCTCGGTGTCAACAACCAGCGCCTGGAAGCCCTGCGCCAGGCCCTGGTCAGCCCACGCCCTGCAGGGTGAGTTGGCGGGCCAAGGCTTCGCCACTGCGCAGGGCCCCTTCGACCCGGCCAAATCCCTCGCCAGCGAGGTAATCGCCGCAGAACGCCACCTGGCTTTGGGGGCAGAGCATCAACTCCGTGGGCAAACCTGGGGCCATCGGGAAGGCCGCCCCCCAGCGCATCAACTGCCGTTCGGGCTGGGCCAAACCCGTGAGCCTGGACTGCCACAGGCTGGCATCACGGCTGGGATCCCCAAGCCAGGGAGCCAGGGCCTGCACCAGGGCCTGCTGGAGGGCGGCGATCACCGTGTCTTCCTTGCCGCCGTCAGGGGGCAACTGCAGGATCTGGGCTATGGCGGAATAGGTGCCATAGACATCGAGATGGTCGGCGGCAAAGGCATTGCTGGAATGGGCCACGACCACACAGCGGCCATCGGCCAGGGGTTGGATGGTGATCCGCCGCAATCCCCAACGTTGCTGGGCAGCCGCATCGCAATGGAGCAGGCGAAAGGGCAGGGCGAGCCAAGGCTCCGCCCAGGCCGCCGGCAAGACGAACAGGGCATTGCTCCTGGCCTCGCTGCGAATGCCAGCGATGGTGGTGAGGACGTGGTCGAGCTGTAGATCGTTGAGGGCGGCAGCGGCCGCCTTGAGGGGCACCTCCGGCCACTCCAGGATCCGCTGGGTGCGGGGGTGGGCCAACAGGGTGCTGCCCAGCACCAGCCAATCGGCCTCGGCCAAGGCATCGCCTTCGCGGCCGATCAGCTGCCAGGGACCCCCGGGCCGCTTGGCGAGATGGCGCACCAGGGTGCCGTAGTGGGGATCGATGGGGCCAGCAGCCGAGCCAATGGCCAACAATCCCCGGCAGAGTTGGTCCATCCCGCCAACGCCGCGGTAGAGCCGGCCCAAGCCAAAGGCATCGGGCTTGCCGAGCTTGAGCCGGGATTCCCCCTCGAGGCATGCCACCGGACCAGTCCAGGGCTCAAT
>CAMDSS010000282.1 GCA_945907085.1 Cyanobium sp. NIES-981
CGGCTCAAGACGGCGGCCTTCTCGGCCTCAGAGAGCGCCTCGGGATCGTCGATCACTAATTCGGGGTGCAGTAGGCGGAAGTGGGCAAAGGCGTGCTCCGTTTCCTGGTTGGCCGTGTCTTTGAACAGGCGGGCGAGTTCCTTGTTGCCGAGCTGCTGGGCGTGGAGAGATCCATGGCATGGACGGGCGGCCCATCAACCATAGGTCAAGTCGGACTGAGTATGAGTTAGCGGGCGGTGTGGCGCTTGAAGTTAGCTCTCCACCAGGGCGCCTGCTTCAAGGGTCACGATGCGATCAGCAATATCAAGGACTTTGTTGTCGTGGGTCACCATCACAATTCCTGCGTGCTGTTCCTTGGCAAGACGTTGGAACAGATCCACGACGTCCCGGCCGGATTCGCGATCTAAGGCCGCTGTGGGTTCGTCTGCCAGCAACAGCTTGGGTCCTGCCACTAGGGCCCGCGCAATGGCAACCCTTTGTTTTTGGCCGCCCGAAAGTTTGGCGGGGCTGTAGTGGAGGCGATGGCCAAGCCCTACTTGCTCGAGGCCCTGCTGGCAGCGTTCATCCATGGCGGAGCGACCCTGCTTGAGCCATGCCGGCAGCACTTCGAGCCCAAGTCGCACGTTTTGGATGGCTGAAAGGTAGGGCATCAAATTGTGGGCTTGAAAGATGAAGCCCACCTGTCGCCTCAACTGGGTGAGTTGTTTGCTTGGTGCGTTCCTGAGCTCTTGGCCGAAGATTCGCAAGCTGCCGTCTTGGGCTGCCCGTAGGGCTCCCACCATGGTGAGCAGGGTGGTTTTCCCCGAACCTGAGGGGCCCGTAAGAATGATGATTTCTCCTGGCTTCACGTTCAGGTTGATGTTGCGCAGTACCTGTTTGGGACTGCCAGCCTCATCGAACCAATGGTTCAGCTCCCTAATCTCAACGAGGGGCTGGCTGCCAGGGGTTGTCATCAAAAAACCTCGGCGGGATCAAGGCTGCGCAGTTTTCCTGTGGCGAGCCATCCAGAGGCTCCGCACAGCACAAGGGTGAGGCTGAAAACAAACAGGGCCCGGCCTACGGTCATGGCCACCAATAGGCCGGTCGCCTGCACCAGGACTTGATAAAGAACCATCGAAAGCAGCACGCTGGGCAAGAACGCCACGCTCGCTAGCAGTAGGGACTCTTGAAGAATGATTCCTACAACAAAGTTGTTTCCGTATCCCATGGCTTTCATGGTGGCGTATTCGCTGAGGTGATCGCCCACGTCCGAGTAGAGGATCTGGTACACGATGATTCCCCCCACTGCTAGGCCCACAAGCACGCCCAAGTTGAAGATCAAGCCAAAGGAGCTGTTGCGTTGCCAATGGCTCATTTCACGATCTTTGAGCTGTTGGATCGTCAGCACTTGGAGCGATGGGTCTAAGAAACTAGAGACCGTTGCCTGAATCTGTTTCTCGTTAGCATCAGGACTAAGCTGGATTACTCCCAGTTGGATGTCATCGTTGCTTTTTTCAGGAAAGTAGGTCTGAAAGTTGGCCGCAGACATGATCAGGTTGATGTCGGCCGCAAAGGTGAGCCCAAGTTTGAAGATCTCTACCGCCTGGGCCTGTTGACCGCGGATTTCAGTGAGATAGTTGTTGCCCATCGCTAGGGTTTGGACAACAGATCCAGCCGCTTTTTTGGAAGCGGAGTCAAAGAAAAGACTGTTTGGTCGCTCGAGGAGAGCTTTCTTTTCACGGAGGATGGGCAGCTTTAGAGCCGGATTTTCTGGGTTGACCCCAAAGACAAGCGCTTGCTTGCTTTGGCGGGTATCCCTGTTGAGCCAGTCGGCCTTGCCGATGTACAGAGGTGTGACACCAACGACGCCTTGAACGCCGCGGGCACGGACGAGTTGGGCTCTGGAGAAATTGAGAGGCTCGCCGAAATTGGTGTATCTCTTTGGCACGAGAACGAGTTGCCCATTGATTTGATCGATGGGTCGTTTTTGGCTGTCGTACAGGGAACCGGAGAGTCCGAGCTGGAAGAACACCAGTACGTTGGCGAAACTCACCCCAGCGATTGCGGCTAAAAGCCGCAGGGGGCGGTGGCTGAGTTGGAGCCAAGCCACTGGTGTGCGTCCACCAATCAGGTTCATGGTTGGGTAGGACGCATCTGTCTTTGGGCTGGTGTCAGGGGGGTGAACAGCACATTGACCTGCAGGTAATTGACTCGACTGGCTTGTGCCATGGCTTTTTCGGGAAGGGCGATTTTGACCTCGACCACCCTGCGGTCGACGTTCTCGCCCGACTCCCCAGTCAACACACTTTGGCGGGTGATCTGGCGGGAAATTTCCGTCACGAGGCCGCGGCCGGTCTTGCCTGGGAAGCCATCAGCGGTAATAGTCGCTTCTTGGCCTAAACGGATTTCGGGCAAGTCAGTTTGATAAACCTCAGCGATGACACCCATCTGCTTGGTGTTGCCCATGTCGACAAGCCCTGCATCGCCAACTTTGTCGCCGGCGCGGGCATTGATTTTGAAGATCGTGCCGGCATAGGGGGCCCGCACGGTGGCTTTGGCGAGTTCACTTCGGTCTTGAACCAGGCTGGCCCTGCTCTCGATCAGTTCGGCGGCCAGGGTTGCGCGATCGGCAATCGCTTGATCCAACTGGGCGCGAGCGCTCTCCGCTTGGGCCACTTGAGCTTCCATCCTGTTGGCGCTGGTGGCTCCAGAGGCAAACAAGGAGCGGGCACGTCGGGCTTCCGCCTCGGCTTGGCCCAGGTCGGCCCGGTAGCGCCGGATCACGCTGTCCTGGGCTGAGAGTTTGCGCTGGGCAACCTGCAGGGAAGCCTCGGATTTCCTGACCGTTGCACTGAGGGGATCAATGCTTTCAAGGATGGCTAGCGGTTGTCCAATTTCGACTTGCTCACCTTCGCGGATCAGGATTTCACGAACCCGATCGTTGCTGAGCGAACTGGGTACGGAGACTTTGCTGATGCCTGTGAGGGGCTCAATGCGGCCGAGGGCTGAAATCTGCCTGGGCAGGAGTGCCTGTTCAGATTTCCGAGGACTGGGGAGAAGGTTGCAACCTGCCAGAACGCAACCCGATAACAGAACGGAGAGCGGTATGGCGAAACTCCGTCCCATCCATGTCCTGGATAATCATCGAATTATGGCCGAGGGTGCAGCGTTTTATGCCCAGCGCGGCGATGGTTGGCTTGCTCAGTAGTTGGCGCCGCTGCGGCGCTGGTGCACGGCGGTGGCACCGCTGGCATCCAGGACCCCGCCAGCATCCACCTGGGCATAAATCAGCCAGTGGTCGCCGCA
>CAMDSS010000283.1 GCA_945907085.1 Cyanobium sp. NIES-981
GGCATTTTCCTCGGAGGCATCACGATATTGGCGCCGGAATAGGGGAGCTCCGATGATCGTGAGGCCAATCTGAATCGGCAGCACACTTAAGGCGATGGCCGTGAGCATCAGGCTGTAGAACAGCATCACGATGATGTAGATCACCGAGAAGGCCGTATCGAGCAAGGTGGTGAGGGCTTGGCCGGTGAGGAAGCTGCGGATCTTTTCCAGCTCGGCGATGCGGGTGCTCAGTTCCCCCACTGGCCGCCGGTCGAAGTAGCTCAGCGGCAACCGCAGCAGGTGATCGATCACTTCAGAGCCCAGCCGCAGGTCGATGCGGTTGGTGGTTTCGGCAAACAAGAAGGTGCGCAATGAGCCAATGATCCCCTCCATCAAGGTGACCACCACCAGGGCAAAGCCGAGCACCTGCAGGGTGTCGAGACTGCGCTGGTTGATCACCTTGTCGATGATCACCTGAATCAGCAAGGGGTTGGCCAGGCTGAACAGCTGCACTACAAATGAGGCGATTAACACCTGGGTGAGCACGCCGCGGTAGCGCTTCAGGGCTGGCCAGAACCAGGTGAAGTTGAAGCGTTGCTGCTGGCTGTTGTTGCTGCGCTCCATCAGCAGCATTTCAATGCCTTCGGGGAAGGTTTCCTCGATCTGATTGGGAGGCAGCTCGATCCAGCCCTCCCGGGGTGAGGCCAGAAGCAGGCCGCGGGCATTGGAGCTGCGCACCACCGCAAAGCCCTCTTGCCAGGGGATCAGGGCTGGCGTTTGCAGCCGGGTGCCCTGGCTGGCGGGCACCTTGACGCCACTGACGTGCAGACCCATCAGGGCGGCGATGTTGCCGCAGAGCTGCAGGTCGGGGGCCTGGCCGCGGCGCAGGGCATCCCGCAGGATCTTGTCAATCGCATCGCGCCGGAAGGGCAGCTTCAGTTCGGCCGCCAGCATCTGGAAGCAGGCCAGGGTTTCTTCCAGGGGGCCGTTGCCCCTCAGCAGGGTGAAGCTGGGTCGATCCCGCTGACCCAGATCCAGGCCCGAAGCCAGGGGCGGCAGGGCCACGGCTTCGGCGTAGGTCGCCGGCTCTTCGCCGTCCCCATCGCCTGCAGCTAGCTCGGCTGGACCTAGGCGATCGCGGCCAGGCGCCTTGCCGGGCACCGTGTCAAACAGGTCGGCGGGCAGGGCGATCAGGCGGGGCGGCAGGGGCGGCAGGCTGGCGGGCACGCCAGAGGCCGGATCCAGCCGGGCGCCAAGGGGGTGGGATTCGATGTTGTGGCTGGCGACCAGCAGCTGCATCGAGGTGGGGAGCTCGTCGAGGCCGGGCCCGGTGGCAGGCACCAGCCGTGCCTCTTGGGAGGCCCTGGCCAGCAGGCCGGGTAAGGCGGCCGACCCGTGGGGGTAGCGCTCCAGTTGGAGGGCAATCAGGGCCACCAATTCGGCGGTGAACAGGTGGTCGGCGCACCAGGCCGCAAACCCCTGCTCGTTCTGGAGCAGCTCCAGCACCAGGGCATCAGGCAGCACGATCACCTCCACCCCGAGGGAGGCGCTCACCTCCTCGCAGGGGGAGGCCCGCAGCAGGGAGGCCAGGCCCACCAGCTCGCCGGGCCCCAATTTGCTGACCGTGCGGAGCCGGCCATCGGTGCGGGCTAGCAGCCGGGCCTCACCGGAGATCAGCAGCAACACCTCGCTGGGGATGAGGGCTCCACTGGAGAGCATTTGGCCGGGGCCATAGCTGCGCTTGCTGCTGGCCTCCTGGAGGCGCCGTTGTCCCGGGGCAGAAAGGGCGACAAAGGCCGGGTGGTCACTAAGCAAGGGTTTGGGTTCGTCCTGGGTCATGGCATCGGTATGGGAGCTGGCGGCGGCGTCATCAGGGCTCTAGGGGGATCGGGATCGGGAAGAGCCGCGGTGCAGGCAGGCTGGTCGGGGGGATCAGGCTTAGCTTGGTGGAGACTGGGGAGACGGGCTGGGGATGCCCCCACCTTGATTAAGGGCGGACTAAATCGATCAGGCCTGCGGTAAGTGAAGGCTGGTCGTAGGGTGTCAATCCCCGGCGGAGGATGAGCCAGTCGTTCTGTTGAATAGTTGGTTCCCCAGGATTGGGGATGCTTGGACTAGGAGTTTGGATTCAAGGTGACATCAGGACAGCTGCTCAAATGCGAAGCATTTTGCGGCACTTTAGGGCAAGTGCCTGGCTTTTTCTACCCTGATGTCAGGGTAGGGCCATGGCCGAGGCCCTTGAGCCCGCTAACTGCTGCAACCTGGGAGCCAGGGCCGATCATTGCGGGGAGTGGCTTCTTGTCGCCCATTGATTCCCTGAAAGGGGTCTGGATTGGTAAGCTCCAGCCCCGCTGCTTGACCTGCTGCGCTCAAAGGAATAGGGGTGTTAAGTGAGGGACTTGGCTGGGTCTAATTTTTGGATTCAGGTTCTCGCTGATCCTCCGGTGGGTGTGAAGAATGGACGGCAGAATAGGTCTTAATAAGTTTGAAAAGAGGATCCATTTTGCGGGCTTAAGTAAAGTGGTAATCGTCAGCTTTGCGGCCCCTGGGTTGACCCTGGCTAGGGTCCAGTTGTTGGGCGATGGTCCATGGCGACCTTGAATCTGACCGCTGTTCATCGTCCTCCGGCTAGGGCGGCCTTCGGTCCTGGCGCCCTAGGGGTGGTGGCCTTCCTCACCATGCTGGCTCTTTCGGGGGCCAGCCGCGCATCCGCCAATCCACTCCCAGAGCGGCAGCTCCCGTCCGATGGGGCGCCAATCCCCCAGATCCCCCGGGACAACTGGAAGGACTGCAGCTTCAACGATCGGCTGATCGGCTGCCAGGACCGGGAGCTGGCCGATGGGGTGCGGATCGACTGGCGCGATGGCCGCTCGATGACCTATCGGCTGATCCGCGCGGGGTTTCCCCTGTCGCTCCTGCGGGATCGCTACGGCGGCCTTTGGCAGCGGGAGATTCTTGGGCAGGGCAATGCGGTTTACACCAAAGTTCTCCTGGACGAAGACGCTCCAGGCAAAGCTTTCTCCGGCAAAGCCGTCCCCGCAAAACCGCCCCAGGCAAACCTTCCCTGGGCAAACCCGTCCTGGGCAAGCCTGCCCAAAGCAACCGAATCGTGGTGCCCCTGCGGCTCCCTTGCAAGCCCCCCTTGGTGGGAGAGGTGGGCTACTGCCAGCGCCCCTAGAAATCGTGGCGGCGGGCTTGGAGCAGCCTGGATGCTGATAGCGGCACCGATGATGCGTTGAAGCTCTCAGCTGGGGCGAGGTTGTCGCTAATTTGCATCCCAATCAATACATGCTGAATTT
>CAMDSS010000284.1 GCA_945907085.1 Cyanobium sp. NIES-981
TGGAAGGGGCGTGGCATAGGTCGGAGCAGTCGGCCAGGTTGTTGGAGCCAAGGGCCCGCAGCAGAAGTTGCAGCAGGTAGGCGGCCTCATTGGAAGAGCGCCCGGAGCTGTACGACGCCACCCGCTCAGGGGCTGGCCTTACGAAGGCCTCGGCCGTGAGGGCATGCACCTCCTCCCAGCTGATCGGCTCGTAGTGGTTGCTGCCGGCTCGCTGGATAAGGGGTCGATCGAGCCGGCCCAGCTGGTCGCATTCGGCGGAGCTGAGCTGCTGCAGCTCGGCCAGGCTGCGGCCGGCAAACACCTCCGCTGGCACCGCCGACTGCAGTTCGGCTCCGATCGCCTCCACACTCTTGAGGCAGCGCTGCAGCGGCTCGCCCAGTTCATCGCGAAAGCCGCCGTTCTGGCCGCCCGTGCCCCAGGCGCAACTCAGGCAGGCGCTTTTATGGTTGAGGGTCTGCCATAGACGCAACCCCGTGGGTGAAAGTGTGGCGCGGGCCCAGCCCTCGATCAGGGGCCAGCCGCCCCCACTGGCGGCGTCTTCTGGGGCCGGTGGCTGGGTTGGTGCCGGCGATCCAGATAGCTCAGGCGCCATGGCTGCTACTGCCTGCGTTTGTCAAACCCTAGGGGTATGGCAAAGCAGCTGCTTCTGAATAGGCCCATGCAGTGCCAAGGGCCCCATATCGGCCTGTTGGCTTATCCTCAAAATTTCAAGAGGCGGCCAAAGGTAATGAAGGCTTAATTGCCATAGACAGGCTCGGGTATACCAATGCAGCAAGTACGCTGCCGCCTATGATCAAAGCGGAAACTTCAGACGTCATCAGGCCGGCTTCAACCTCCATCTGGGTCACTGCGATCGGAATCGACAGCGACTGGGAGACGAGCAGGGAGAAGCGAAAGCGCTGGCGGCCAGATGGAAGCTGCTTCCAATAAAGTAGAAACTGGGGAAGACCGCGCACCAGAAAGAAGGCCAACATCCATACCAAGGGCCAAAAAGGAGTCGCAATAACAGCATTAATATTGATGCGGCTGCCGGCGAGAATCAAAAAGAGCGGAGCCAAAAACCCATCGATAACAGCATTGAAATGGCCGATCACAGGAGCCTGGTCGGGATCAGGCAAATAACGCCTCAGCACGAAGCCAACTAGCAATCCACCAAGGAGAATATCGACCCCGAGGACCACACACAGGCTCAACAAACCCACGCTCAGCAGCAGCACCAGTTGAAATGATTCCTGGGCGGAGACGCGTACACACAACACCCCAGGCAGGGCACTAAGTACAATCGCAATCACGGCTAACAGGGCCAGCCTGAAGAGGGTGAACTGCGGCAGCTGGGTACTCAATAGGAGTGTTAGGGCCAATACCGGACCCACCTGCCCCATGATCCCTGCGGTGAGGGCAGCGGTGCCCAACGGCTGTGCCCATTCACCTGAGCCCTGAAGAACGAACTTCATACTGGGCAAAGCACTGGCACTGAGCGGAATCACCAGGGCCAGTGCCCGGGCCAGGCCAGACACCGGCAAACACAGCGCCAATAGCAGGCCGGTCAGCACCGTGGTGAACCAGCCCCAAATGGCCAACCGGCCCATGGGCCCGGTGAGATCACGCAGGTTGAACTCATAGCCGATTACGGCAAACACGGCCGCCAGCGCCAGCTTGCGCAGCAGGTCCATTGCGGGATCAGGCTGGATCCAGCCCAGCAGCGCCGGGCCCACCACGATTCCGCTGATCAAATAAAGAATGATGGTGGGCACGCGCCCGCGCAGGGGCCTGGCCGCAAAGGGCACTCCAGCCGTTAAGAAGGCAACAACCAATAAGGCCTGAAGTGATGAACTCATGGGTGCTACCAACTCAACCCACTCCTCCGATGCAGTAGGCGCACGGGAGTGGAACCTCAATCATTCAGCCACGGCCCGTGCCATAGGCCAAATTTGCACCGCTGATGCTGGGAGCAGAGGCTGAACAGAGAGGCTGGGGGTTAACGCCTGGGCAGGAGCTCTAGCGTTGCGCCCATGGCCAGCGCCGTACCTCACCCCGAAACCGTCTCCACTCTTGCCCACCCCAGCGACCGACTGGGCCGGCCGCTGGGGGTGCTGCGGCTATCGCTGACGGCGCGCTGCAACCTGGCCTGTCCCTACTGCCTGCCCGATGGGGTGGAGCCGCCGGGCCTGCTGACGCTGGCGCAGCGATTGCGGGTGATCGAAGCAGCGGTGGCCCTGGGGGTCCGCAGCCTGCGGCTCACCGGCGGAGAGCCCCTGCTGCACTCCCAGCTTGAGGAGTTGATCAGGGCCGTTCAGCCCCTACGCGCCAGGGGCCTGGGCGAGATCGCGCTCACCAGCAACGGAGTACTGCTCAACGCCGAGCGGGCCAGGGCCCTGCGCACCGCCGGCCTCGACCGCATCACCCTCAGCCTCGACGGCACCACGGGCGCGGCAGTGGCCCGCATGGCAGGCCTTGGCGATGGGGCGGCCGGCGAACGCACCCTGACCCAGGTGTTGGCGGCGATCGAGCACGCCCGCACCGCCGGCTTCGATCCAGCCCAGGGCGGCCTCAAGCTCAATGCCGTGATCCAGCGCGGCGCCAACGACGACCAGCTCCTGCCCCTGGCGGGCCTGGCCCGGGAGCGGGGGCTGGAGCTGCGCCTGATCGAATTCATGGACGTGGGCAACCGCAACGGCTGGCGGGAAGCCCAGGTGCTCCCGGCCGCCGAGATGGTGGAGCGGATCGGCAGCCGCTGGCCCCTAGAGCCCGTGGGCCGCCCGGCCCACGGCACCGCCAACCTCTGGCGCTACCGGGATGGGGGCTCCAAAAGTGGCGACCCCGGTGGCGCAGGCCAGCTGGCGGTGGTGGCCTCGTTGAGTGCACCTTTCTGCGGCGACTGCAACCGGCTGCGGGTCTCCGCAGATGGCGTCGCCTACACCTGCCTTTTTGCCGCGCCGGGCAGTGGCCTGAATCTCAAACCATGGCTGCAGGAGCAGTCAGGCTCCGCAGAACTCGAGCTAGCCATAGCCGCCCACTGGAATCAACGAAGCGACCGCTATAGCGAGGAGCGAAACACTGCAAAGACTACCAACAGCGCACGCGCCGAGATGGCCTACCTAGGGGGCTAAATGCATAACCAGACAGCATCAGCAGGGAAACAGATCTAGCTCTCTCAAAATATCAAATCCAAAGATCAGCCTCGCCAAGTGGTCATACCTCCCGCAATCGCGGCAGCAGCTGCACCAGATTGCAAGGGCGGGTATCTGCATTGAGCTGGGCAGCAATCAGCCGGTC
>CAMDSS010000285.1 GCA_945907085.1 Cyanobium sp. NIES-981
GGCCTGATGCAATTTGGGGTTTTCCGCGGCCGCCAACCCGCCATCAAAGCTGGGCCAGATTCGTGATCGGATAGGCCCCAAACAACGCCAGGTGTTCACAGAAGGGGCCCAACTCCTCCAGGGCGGCATCCAGGGGCTGGGAACCCTCCGTGAGTTCGAGATCGACGAAAAAGATGTACTCGCCCATCTCCCGCTTGGAGGGGCGGGATTCAATCCGACTCATATTCAAACCCCGGTGGGCGAAGCAGCCCAAGGCATCGAGTAGGGCTCCGGGCAGGTTGGAATGGAGTGAAAAGGCCATGCTCACCAGGGGGCCTTCATGGGATCGCTCCCCACGCCGCAACATCAGAAAACGAGTGCAATTGCCCACCGCATCATTGATGGGATAGGCCAGCTCCTGGAGGTGATGCTCCTGGCCCGCCTGCTGGGAGGCAATCGCCGCACGAAAGCGACTACCCGCCACCATCCGGGCCGCATCGGCCGTGGAACTGGTGGGCAGCTGCAGGGCATTGGGGAGGTTGTCGCCCAACCACTGGCTGCATTGGGCAAGGGCTTGGGGGTGGGAGAGCACCTCACTAATCCCTTCCAAGGGGCCACTGCCGAGCAACGCGTGCCGAATGGGCAAGACCAAAGCCCGGGTCACCGCCAGGTCCCCATGCTCCCAGAGGGCATCCATACAGGCGGTCACCCCTCCCTCCACGGAGTTCTCTACCGGCACCACCGCAGCATCGGCGCGGCCACAGGCCAGGGCCTGCACCACGGCCCGAATCCCCAGCTGGGGCAACAACTCGGCCCCTAGAAGACCCTCCAGTTCCACCAAATGGCGGGCCGCCTGCTCGCCATAGGTGCCCACCGGACCGAGATAGGCAACGCGCATGGAAGTTTCGAGGAGGCAACAAGGCCTAAGCAGGCCGATAAGATCATGCCGCGCCAGCCAGCAGACAATGTCCCTGGCTTTCAGCGCCAGTCAGCAATTGCAACTTGACATCACCGACCAGGCAGGCAGCCTGGCCCGTTACCTCGAAGATGAGGAGCGGGTGGTGAACGCCCTGCTCGACTCCAAGCAACTGAAAAACCTGGGCCCAGGCCATTACCGCTATGAGGTGACCCACCTGCAGGTGTTTCAGCTGCAGATCCAACCGGTGGTGCAGCTGCGCACCCACTCCAGCCCTGGTCAACTGGACCTGGAAGCCGTCGATTGCGAACTGGAAGGCCTGGGCCTGGTGGACGACTTCCAACTCACCTTGAAGTCTTGGATCAAGGCAGGGGACCGGGGCCTCGAAGGGGAAGCCAGCCTGTCCGTGCTGGTGAGCCAGCCCTCGCTCTTGAAATTGATCCCCACCAAAGTGCTGGAGGCCACAGGTCGCTCCCTGCTGGCCGGAATCCTGCTGGGCATCAAAAGCCGGGTGGGCCACCAACTCCTCAGCGATTTCAAGCAGTGGTGCCTGGAGGAGTAGCCACCCACTAGCGCAAAAAACTGCGGCGATGCAAAGGGGTCAGGCCGAGCCGGCCAATCGCCTCCCGGTGCTGGGCCGTGCCATAGCCAGCGTGGCGCTCCAAGCCATAGCCCGGATAACGCCCCGCAAGCCCATGGATCAAGCCGTCGCGGGCCTGCTTGGCCAACACGCTGGCGGCGGCGATGGCCAAGCAGTGGCTATCCCCCGCCACCAAGGTGCACTGCGCCCCCAGCCAACCCCTTAAGGGCAACACCCCATCCACAATCACCAGCGGGGGCTGGTGGGGCAATTTTTGAAGGGCCCGGTGCATGGCTTGCTCGGTGGCCCAGCGAATGCCCCGGCGGTCGATTTCAGCTGCCGAGGCCTGGCCCAGGGCCCAGGCGATGGCCGAGTCCTGGATTTGGGGCACCAGGGCCCTGCGCCGCCGGGCGGTGAGTTTTTTGCTGTCGGTCAGACCAGCCGCTTGCAGGGGCACAAGGGCCCCGGCTGGAAGCACGACCGCCGCCGCAAAGACAGGGCCAAACACGCACCCGCGGCCTACCTCGTCTACCCCGGCGCAATCGTCCGGATCATGGCCTTGCCAAGGATCCACCCGGCTGGCTAGCTCGCGGCGGAAGAACGGCGACGCCGGCGGCGGGGTTCACCCGATTCATCCAACTCAGGCTCAACAACAGCCGCGGGATGGCTGGACGCCACCGCATTGATGACTGCCGCCGAATCCACCACAGCCGAGGCACCGCGGGAGCGGGTGCGGCCCCGGCGGGCAGGCAGTTCCACCTCAGGGGGCGCAATGCTGGTGCTAGTGGGCACAGAAACCGTATGGACGGTTTCGGGCTCAAGCTGAATCGGCAGCGGGGTGATCTCCACCGGCACCGTTACAAAATCTTGATTGCTCTCGCCCCGGGAACGGCCATAGGCCCGGCCGGAACCTGAAGCTCGAGAATCTGAACCGAGAGCATTCGCCGAGGAAGACTCCGCGTAGGAAGCCTCTGTCGGGGAGGCCTCTGTAGAGGAAGCATCCGTTCCGGTGCCACCCCGACCGCCCCGGCCGCGACGGCGACGGCCACCGGAGGCGGCCAGCTGTTGGCGAGCCTCCTCAAGCACGCTTTCCGCATCCTCACCAGGGCGCACAACCCGCACCATCACGTTGTCGCTTGCAGGGGGCTCCGCCAGCAACAGGGTGGGGCTCAGGCCCATCCAGCCAAAAACGATCTCCTGATCAGCGTCCATGGGCACCGCCACTAGATCGGGGTCGTGGCGGCGGGAGAGGGCCGGCTCACTGGCCGCTGCTGTCGATGGGGTCGTTTGCGCTTCTGCGCCATCGGTCTCGGCGCCATAGGCGCCGTAGGGCTCTGCACCTTCGCTGCCCGCCCGGCGACCACCACGGCCGCCACGACGGCGGCCAGAGGAACCGGTTTCAGCAGCACCCGGGGTGAACACCTCCGCCCGAGCGGAGGCCGCCGAGCGCACCAGGCCGGTGAGGGTGGCCAGGGGCTGGAGGGTGTCTTTGCCGGGAAGCACAGCCACATGGCCAAGGCCACCGCAGCTGGGGCAGGCGCGACCAAACAGCTCATAGATGTTCTGACCCTGGCGTTTGCGGGTCAGCTCCACCAAGCCAAGCTCCGTGAGCTGGGCAATCTGGGGGCGGGCGCCGTCATGGCGCACGGCCTGGGTGAAATGCTCCAGCAATTGCAGCTGGTCGCGGCGCGACTCCATGTCGATGAAGTCGACAATCACTACACCACCGATGTTGCGCAACTTGAGTTGACGGGCAATCTCAACGGCCGCTTCACAATTGGTCCACAGCACCGTCTCG
>CAMDSS010000286.1 GCA_945907085.1 Cyanobium sp. NIES-981
AGCAACATCTGTACGGCCCAGGTGCTCCTGGCTGTGATGGCCGGTTTCTATGCCGTGCACCACGGCCCCGATGGTTTGACCGCCATCGCCCAGCGGTTGCTGGCCCTGCGCTGCGCCTTGGCCGCGGGCCTGGGGGCTTTGGGCCTGGCGGTGGAACCAGGCCCTGGTTTTGACACCCTCAGCCTGCCCACGGCCCATCCCGACGATCTCGTGGCCAGGGCCTTGGCCGGTGGTTTCAATCTCCGCCCAGGAGCCACAGCCGTGGGCATCAGCCTCGATGAGCTGAGTTCCCTTGAGGAGGTGCAAGCCCTGTTGGGGGCCTTGGCCGATGGTCCCGATCAGGCCGCCCAGGCCCAAGCTTCCTGCATGGAGGCCTGGCATCAGGTGAGCCTGGAAGAGGCTTGGTCGGAGCTGCCGCTGCGCCAGGGGCCATGGCTGGCCCAGGCTGTGTTTCACCAGTACCGCAGCGAAACCGAACTCCTGCGCTACATCCAAAGGCTGGTCAGCAAGGACCTCTCCTTGGTGCACGGCATGATCCCGCTGGGCAGCTGCACGATGAAGCTGAACGCGGCGGCGGAACTGGCGCCCGTGAGTTGGCCAGCGTTTGGCCAGTTGCATCCCTTTGCGCCTCCGGCCCAGGCGGCCGGCTACCAGCGGTTGGCGGCTGATTTAGAGCGCTGGCTTGCGGCGATCACCGGCTTTGCAGCCGTGTCGCTTCAGCCCAATGCCGGATCCCAAGGGGAATACGCCGGGCTTTTGGCGATTCGGGCCTGGCATCGCAGCCGCCATGAAGCGCACCGTCGGGTGTGCCTGATCCCCACCAGTGCCCATGGCACCAACCCCGCCAGCGCGGTCATGGCGGGCATGCAAGTGGTGCCTGTTGCCTGTGATGGGGACGGCAATATCGATTGGGATGATCTCGAAGCCCAGGCCCAGGCCCACGCGGAGCATTTGGCGGCCTTGATGGTCACCTATCCCTCCACCCACGGGGTTTTTGAGGCCGGCATCACCAGAATTTGCGCCCTGGTGCACGGCCATGGCGGCCAGGTGTATCTCGATGGGGCCAACCTCAATGCCCAGGTGGGCTTGTGCAAGCCAGGGCTGTACGGCGCCGATGTCTGCCACCTCAACCTGCACAAGACCTTCTGTATTCCCCATGGCGGCGGCGGTCCGGGGGTGGGACCGATCGCGGTGGCCAAGCACCTGGCGCCCTTCTTGCCTGGATCGGTTGGTGATCCCCTCCGAGATGGGGCGGGTCAGGTGTCGGCGGCCCCCTTGGGCAGCGCCAGCATCCTGCCGATCAGTTGGATGTACATCCGCATGATGGGCGGCAGGGGCTTGCGCACGGCCAGCCAGGTGGCCTTGCTGGCGGCCAACCTGATTGCCGAGCGCCTCGATCCCCATTTCCCGGTGCTGTTTCGCGGCGCCCATGGCCGGGTGGCCCACGAGTGCATTCTTGATTTGCGCCCGTTGAAGCGTGCCGTGGGCCTGGAGGTCGACGACCTGGCCAAACGGCTGATGGATTTTGGTTTCCATGCCCCCACCGTCAGTTGGCCGGTGGCCGGAACAGTGATGGTTGAACCCACCGAGAGTGAGTCCTTGGCGGAGATTGATCGCTTTTGTGCAGCGATGGTGGCGATTCGGGCCGAGGCGGCTGCGATCGAGGCAGGGGAGTTGGATCCCCTCAACAACCCGCTGAAGCGAGCTCCCCACACCCTGGCCGCGGTGACGGCCGATGCTTGGGATCGGCCCTATAGCCGCAGCCAGGCCGCATTCCCCGCCGGGGATGGCCAACGAAGCAACAAGTTTTGGCCTGCAGTTGCCCGCATTGACAATGCTTACGGCGATCGCAATTTGGTGTGCACGTGTCCCTCAGTTGAGGAACTGGCCCAGCAAACCCTTGCCCAGGCTGCCAATTAGGCAGTTTATGGCGCAGAATGGAGTTGGATTCAAATAAGAAAAGTCCCGAAGTTTTGCTTCGGACCTTGCTTTTTTGATCCAAATTGCTTCAAAGGTGTCCATAAGCGATTGCTTTTGGCACCATTCCAGCAGCTTCGCCATTCATCGTTTGGGGATCATGAACGGCACCAACAACGGCTCTGGCAGCAAGGGTTCTGCCACCAAGGGGCCTGACCAATCCGTCAAGACCACGTCTACGGTTCGGGTCGAAGGTACCAATGTGGTGCGCGTTCCATTCGGTGTCCGCCAATCGCGCCGGGTGAAGCCCCAGCGCCCGGACCATTGGGCCACCCTGGTGCTGCCTTTCCACGCCGGCGGCCAGCCCACCCCCCCACCGCAGGCGGCCTAGGGCTTGGCGCCTTTTAGGCGGCCAACAGAGCTGGCGGGCAATAGGGGATGAAGTTGGCCTTGCGGGTTTGGCAAATCGGACAAATCCAGGAATCCGGAATGGCTTCAAAGGGGGTGCCGGCGGCAATTTCTGAATCCGGATCCCCCTTGGTGGGGTCGTAAATCATCGAGCAAACCTTGCAAATTGCAAATCCAAAGCCCCGGGGTGGCTGTGGCGACATCACCAGCGCGGCCTTTGCCTTGGAGGGCTTCGAGGGCAACGCCGTAGCGATCGGCGTGGTGGTGCTCAATCGGTACGAGAAAGCCGAAGTTGCTGGCGGCCTTGCGGAAGATCCCTGCGTGGGCCTTCGATTCGGAGATTTGCTCCTGGAATTCGGCGCTGGCCCCGGCGTCGCGGTCGCGCTCGGCCTGGGCGGCAAAGTCCGGATACATCGTTGTGTATTCGTAGGTCTCCCCCTCGATCGCCAGCTCCAGACAGCGGCTCAAGACGGCGGCCTTCTCGGCCTCAGAGAGCGCCTCGGGATCGTCGATCACTAATTCGGGGTGCAGTAGGCGGAAGTGGGCAAAGGCGTGCTCCGTTTCCTGGTTGGCCGTGTCTTTAAACAGGCGGGCGAGCTCCTTGTTGCCGAGCTGCTGGGCGACGGCAGCAAAAAACAGATATTTGCGGTTGGCCATGCTTTCCCCGCCAAACGCGGCTTCGAGGTTGGCGGCGGTGCTGGGCGTGGAGAGATCCATGGCATGGACGGGCGGTCCATCAAGCATAGGCCAAGTCGGACTGAGTATGAGTTAGCGGGCGGTGTGGCGCTTGAAGTTAGCTCTCCACCAGGGCGCCTGCTTCAAGGGTCACGATGCGATCAGCAATATCCAACACTTTGTTGTCGTGGGTCACCATCACAATTCCTGCGTGCTGTTCCTTGGCAAGACGTTGGAACAGATCCACTACGTCCCGGCCGGAT
>CAMDSS010000287.1 GCA_945907085.1 Cyanobium sp. NIES-981
GGTATCTGGGCGTGAGCGACGGAAACATGCAGGAGGGCTCCCTGCGCTGCGACGTGAACATCTCCGTGCGCCGGGGCCCCGATGCCCCCTTCGGCACCAAGGTGGAGATCAAGAACATGAACTCCTTCTCGGCGATCCAGAAGGCGTGCGACTACGAAATCCATCGCCAAATCAAGGCCTATGAGGCCGGCGAGCCGATTGTTCAAGAAACCCGCCTCTGGGATGAGGGCAAGCAGCTCACCAAGAGCATGCGCAGCAAGGAGGGCGCCAGCGATTACCGCTATTTCCCCGATCCCGATTTGGGCCCCATTGAGGTGAGTGAGGAGCAACGGGAGGGTTGGCGCGCCCAGCTGCCCGAGCTGCCCGCCGCCAAGCGGCACCGCTATGCCGAGGAACTGGGCCTTTCGATCTACGACGCCCGGGTGCTCACCGATGAGCGGGCTATGGCCGAGTACTTCGAAGCCACCATTGCCGCCGGCGCCGATGCCAAGGCTGCGGCCAACTGGGTGCAGGGCGACATCGCCGCCTACGTGAATGCCAACAGGCTCTCGATCGCAGACTTGCCGTTCAAGCCCACCCAGCTCGCCGAGATGGTGCAGCTGATCGAAGGCGGCAAGATCAGCGGCAAGATCGCCAAGGAAATCCTGCCCGAGCTGCTGGAGCAGGGCGGGTCACCCGCCGCGATCGTGGAGGCCAAGGGCCTGGGCATGATCAGCGATCCGGCTGCAATCACGGTCATCGTGGAGGAGCTGCTCGCTGCCCACCCCGAGGAGGTGGAAGCCTTCCGGGGCGGCAAAACCAAGCTGCAGGGCTTCTTTGTGGGTCAGCTGATGAAGCAGACCGGGGGCAAGGCCGACCCCAAATTGGCCAACCAGATCCTGATCCTGAAGTTGAAGGGTTAATCATTGGCGAGAGCGCTTCCTGTCTCTGGGTTGAGGACATGCTGGGCTTGAACTTTTCTGCCTATCAAGACATGGAAAGCTCGCCTTTAGCGGATTAATAGAGTTGTCTTGCTAAGATATTGACGATAAATTTTTTCGGTAGATTTCGTGCTGTTTATAGTAATTTTTGGTCTTTCGGTGCAGAGCTGCCAAACATTCCTCGCAAGGCGTGGGGTTGGATTGTTTTCCTTGAAAAGTCAATGCCAGACCACTCTTCGTAATCCTTTAAAGAGCGCAGCGATCCTAATCGGTACGCCCCAAGATTGTCTGTTTGATTGAATAGTTTTAGGGCTCTTTGTATTGAGACTTTGTTAAGTTCGCTCCAATTGGTGTGATCGCCCCAGTGCGTTGGCGAGCTGTGGCTGGGCCCCTTGTACAAGTGATAAAGGAGCAGGCGATCTGGGTTGTACAAGTCGTAGCCTGCCGTCCAAAGTCGAGCTGCATAGGTGCTCTCTTCCCCATAGAAATACAGAAGTGGGTCGTATGGGGTGTCTTCGATTGTGCTTGCAGGTGCGAACAGCATGCCAGCGCTTACGAAGGCCCCTTGGGGTGGAAGCTTGGGGAGTTCGCCGGGAACGGCGTACTTGCTTATCCCCTGGAATTTTAATATTCCTTCGGGATCGAACTCCTTCGCTGCCATGATTGGCAGGAGGGCCCGATTGTATCGAACCGCATTTTGTGGCCCGTCAAGAATGAATGCATTCGGGTAGCAGCTGATGATCGCTTTCGAGTTTCTGGTTTTTTCCCAACATGAAATTATCTGCGTATCCCAGTGGAGCTCGGCTCGCATGTGGCTGTCAATTTGTAATGTAAATTTTTCGTTCTTCCAGAGTTGCTGGCATTTTGACCTTGCCCAGCATGTTCCCCTGCTTGTATTTGCATTCGCTGTGCAGAGTCTGATGGTTGGCCAATTGGGCAGACTGCTTGGTCCACAAGTTGCTTCCTCTTCTTGCTTCTCAAACTGCCACTGCAGGCAGATGCCGAAGCTGATCCTCTCGGGGTGTTCTGCTTTTCTGATTAGGTCGTAAACCGTTGGGCCGCACTGAGAATCTCGGTAGCTGGCTATTTGGATGAAAATCTTGTCCATTAATCAGGGGGCAGATTGGTTGCTGGTTCCTGAGAGGCTGGCTAAAATTTACGGAAACCAGTTCTCGACCTGGTTAGTCCAGGGTGTCGGCAGGATCGAATTCAAGTGGACAAGGCTTCTTTAATCGCCCAGGTTACTGATACCTGGCAAGACTGGCTTCATGTCAATCGAGACCGTGGCTGCGCCAGGGATGGAATGATTGAGAGGGCTATGGCGGCCGGATTTCAGCGTGAGGCGATTGAGGCTGTACTTGATCGGCCTATCGCTGACTTGAGCGCGTCGCTGAGGCAAGAGCTCTCCCCCCCTGGCTGGCTGCAGTGGTTCGAGGCGCCGTTAACGCGCCCAGAGCATCACCCTCGCGCCTGGCGGCTGGATACACCGCTGGCCCAGATCTATGAGCTGCCGGACCTGCTCTCCCGCCAGGAGTGTGAGGCGCTCATGGAGGCGATTGATCGCCAGTTGGTGCCCTCAACCGTCACCCGCGGCGACAGCAGTTATCGCACCAGTCGCACCTGCCATTTGCGCGGTGCCGACGCAGACTTGGCCGCACGGCTCGATCAGCGGCTGGGGGATTTGTTCGCTGTGGATCCCCGACTCTCGGAACCCTTGCAGGGCCAGCACTATCTAGCTGGCCAGTATTTCAAGGAGCACACCGACTGGTTCGCCCCCGGCACCGAGGAGTTCACCACCCACACCAATCCCGGGGGCCAGCGCACTTGGACCTTGATGATCTATCTCAACAGCGTGCCCCGCGGCGGCCAGACTTGCTTCAAGTACCTGGGCCGCTGCTTTACGCCTGTGCAAGGTCTGGCCCTGGCCTGGAACAACCTGATGGCTGATGGCACCCCCAACCCCTTCACCCTGCATGAGGCGATGCCGGTTGAGGAGGGCAGCAAATGGGTGATCACCAAGTGGTTCCGGGCCCGCACGGGTCGGAACGACTGAGCAGCGACTGAATCTGGGCCTCAAGGGCAGCGGCCGTGCCCCGGTTGCTGATCGTTCGATCAGCCAGCAGCCGTTTGCGCCCCAGGGGCCACTGGGCGTTGATGCGCCCCTGGGCCTCGACTTGGGTGAGCCCATTGCGGGCCATCAGCCGCGCCAGCTGTTGATGCTCGTCGCAGTCGACGAGCCAGACCTCGCTGCAGAGGCCTTGAAGGCCGGCTTCAAACAGCAGCGGAATCATCAAGACCACCGCTGGCGGGCTGGCCCCCACC
>CAMDSS010000288.1 GCA_945907085.1 Cyanobium sp. NIES-981
CTGGCTTCCTGATCGTGCTGCTGCCTGCGGGCCTTGAGATCGGCCGTGGGGCTTGTCTCCCCCTGGTCAAGCCGGGCACGGATCAGCCTGAGTTCGTCAAGAATCGCCCCGAGCAGTTGCTGGGTTGCCGTGGATGGCGAATTGAGCACCTCCACCGTGACTTCCTTGATCCGAAGCACATCTCGGGCGAAGCGGGCAACTTCGTTGGGATGAAACAGCAGCGCATCTTTTTGGTCGGTGCGGTATTCGGGGTTGAGTTTGCGGGCGTTAAAGGGGGGATTGAGATTGCGGGGATCGGTGTTTGTGTAGCGATACACCGAGGCGCGAGAACGGTTCAGGGCCTTTTGAACGTCATCGATACAAATCAGGCCCTCGCTGGCCTGGCTAGCCCCCTCGGGCGGGACTCCAATGCTGGATCCGTCTGCGATGGCCCCACTGACCTGCGGGTCGATCTGGCCAAGGTGGGGAAGCATGAGACGGCCCTTGGACAGGCGGGAATGAGGTCGGACCTTAGCAGAGCTTTTTAGTCATGCAGTGATAGGTTCCGGCAAATTCTGAATTTTAAGGCCATGCGCGTCTCCCGCCTGATGCTGGTGACGTTGCGCGACGACCCGGCCGAAGCCGAAATTCCCTCCCACAAACTGCTGCTGCGGGCGGGCTACATGCGCCGGGTCGCCTCCGGGATTTACGCCTACCTGCCCCTGCTGTGGCGGGTACTGCAGAAGGTTTCCCTGATCGTGCGCCAGGAAATGGATCGCACCGGAGCCCTGGAAACCCTCCTGCCCCAGCTGCAACCCGCCGAACTTTGGGAACGCAGTGGCCGCTGGGCGGGCTACACCGCCGGCGAGGGGATCATGTTCCACCTTCAGGACCGCCAGGGCAGGGAGCTCGGCCTAGGGCCCACCCATGAGGAAGTGATTACGGCTTTGGCTGCGGATTTACTCCGTTCCTACCGCCAGCTGCCGGTGAGCCTCTATCAAATTCAAACCAAGTTCAGAGATGAGATTCGCCCCCGCTTCGGGCTGATGCGTGGTCGGGAATTCATCATGAAAGACGCCTATTCCTTCCACGCCGATGAGGCCTCCCTGAAGGAGACCTACGGCGCCATGGATCAGGCCTACCGCCGGATCTTCGCCCGTTGTGGCTTGCGGGCCGTCGCGGTTGAAGCTGATAGCGGGGCGATTGGCGGTTCGGCCAGCCAGGAATTCATGGTCACCGCCGATGCCGGTGAAGATCTCGTCCTGGCCAGCGGCGATGGCACCTACGCGGCCAACCAGGAGAGGGCCGTGTCGATCCCCCCTTCGGCGATTGCCTTAGAAGCCCAGGGCTGCGAGCCCCTTGCCACCCCGGGGCAAACCAGCATTGACGACCTCTGCTCCTCCCATGGGTTTGACCCCACCCAAACGGTGAAGGTGTTGGTGCTGCTAGCCCGCTTCGCCGAAGGCCCCGCCCAACCGCTGCTCATCAGCCTGCGGGGCGATCAACAACTCAACGACGTGAAACTGGCCAATGCGGTCACCGCCCGGGCCCAACCGGCATGGGGTGCCCTGCTGGAGATTGCCCCGATCAGCGTTGATCAATGGGCAAGCCAGGGCCTCGATCCCCTGCCCTTTGGCTCCTTGGGCCCCCATCTAAGCGATGCAGCTCTGCAGGGTGCAAGCCAATGGCGCAGCCAGTTCCTGAGGCTCGCCGATCCCACGGCCACGGCCCTCAAGCGCTTTGTCTGCGGGGCGAATCAGGTTGACACCCACCTTGTGGGAGCGGCTTGGGACGAATTGGTGGCCTGCCCAGAGGCTGTGGATTTGCGATCGGCCCAACCGGGCGATAGCTGCTGCCACGACCCCTCCCAAACCCTCGAAGCCTCCAGGGGCATTGAGGTGGGGCACATCTTCCAACTGGGCCGGAAGTACTCCGAAGCCCTTGGGGCCCGATTCACCACGGAAAGCGGCACGGAAGAGGCCCTGTGGATGGGCTGCTACGGCATTGGGGTGTCCAGGCTGGCCCAAGCCGCTGTGGAGCAACACCACGACGCCCATGGGATCTGCTGGCCCGTTTCAATTGCCCCGTTTGAGGTGATTGTGGTGCCCGCCAACATTGCCGAGCCCACCCAAGCCGAACTTGCCGAAGAGCTCTACGGGCAACTCCAGGAGGCCGGCGTGGATGCCCTGTTGGATGACCGCACCGAACGGGCTGGGGTCAAGTTCAAAGACGCAGACCTGGTGGGCATCCCCTGGCGCGTGGTGGTGGGCCGCGGCGCTGGGGAGGGCCTGGTGGAGCTGGTGGAACGGGCCACGGGTGAGAAACGGGATTTAGCCGCCACAAACCTGCTCACCGCGCTTTTGCCGGTCTTGCAGCAGCAGCGGGGCGGGATCTAGCCCCTTGATCTAGCCCCTTGATCAATGCGGCCCCCTACGATCCCTATCCGCCGCCATCCCCCCATGACCGCTGCCATCACTGCCTGGACCAAGCGGTTCCTGGGCGGCTTCATGGCCCTTTGCCTCGGTGCATGCCTGCTCCTGACGGGCTGCAATGCCTCAACCACCGGCCTGAGCGGCAATTACCTCGAAGACACCGTGGCCGTGGCCGATGTCCTGCTGTCCACCATCGCCCTAGGCGCCGATGATCCCGGCCGCCCCGAAGCGGAAAGCCAAGCCCGCAGTTTGATGAGTGGCTACGTGGCCCGCTACCGCCCGCGCAGTGCCATCAATACCCTGGGCTCCTTCACCACCATGCAGACGGCGGTCAACTCCCTTGCGGGTCACTACACCAACTACCCGAATCGGCCCCTTCCCGATGCCCTCAAGGAGCGCCTCACCAAGGAGCTGAAGAAAGCTGAGGTCAACGCCACCCGGGGTGCCTAGGCCCCGCATGGAGGCCTCCTTTTTGACGAAGGGGCATTCCATCTGAGAAGCTCACTGATTGTGCTCAGAAGCGGCTTCGGGCCGCCGTGTGTTTGGCCAACGTTGTCGTCATCGGTGCGCAGTGGGGCGACGAAGGTAAAGGCAAGATCACTGATCTGCTGAGCCGTTCAGCCGATGTGGTGGTCCGCTACCAAGGGGGAGTAAACGCCGGCCACACCATCGTGGTGGACGACAAGGTGCTGAAGCTGCACCTGATCCCCTCGGGAATCCTTTATCCCGACACCATCTGCCTGATTGGTTCAGGCACGGTCGTCGATCCCAAGGTGATGCTTGGCGAGCTCGAGATGCTCAAGGGCT
>CAMDSS010000289.1 GCA_945907085.1 Cyanobium sp. NIES-981
CTTCTGGCCGAAGACCTGGCCTCCGGGCGTTCCTCGGGGGAAGACCAGCGCTGGGCTTGGTTGGCCCGCCGCCTCGTGCAGGAGGAATTGATTGGGGAAAGCGACGATGGCGCCCAACGCCTGTATCTGCGGGATTCGGGCCGGCGCTACCTGCGCCAGCCCTGGCCCCTCCATTGGGCGGCCTAGCCGCCTTTGGCTTTGCAGAGGTCGCTCACCAGCTGTTCTTCGAAATCAGCCTGGGGAGCCTCCCAGCTCTTCCATTGGCCCGATTGGCTCGTGGTGTTGAGTTTGCGGGCACCGCAGTTGATGGCCAGATAGAGGGGTTGGCCCTTGCCGTTGAGGGTGGGTGCGACGTAACTCCCCCCCATCGACTGCCAGTTGGCCCAGTCCACTTGAAGGGGGCCGTAGTTGCGCCAATCGGAATTGGCCAGCTTGGCAGTGGTGCGGCTGGTTGTGGCTGCCCGGGGACGGCTCGCCACGGCTGTTGTTTGGGCTGCTGTGGTTTGGGCCGGTGTGGTTTGGGCTGGTTGGGCTTCCGGTTTGGGGCTGGGGGTGGTTGCGACCGGCTTGGCGGCAGGTTTGGTGGCCGCAGCGCTCGTGGCAGTGACCGGAGTGGCGGTTGTGGTTGCCGGTTGGCTGGCTACGACAGGCTTGGTTGCTGCTACTGGCTTGGTTTCAGCCACCGGCTTGGTCTCGACGACGGGCTTCGCTTGGACGACAGGCTTGGCTTGGACAGCAGGCTTCGGTTCGACAACAGGCTGAGTTGTCACAACGGGCTTCGCTACGGCTACAGGCCTGGTCTCAACAACTGGCTTGGTCTCGACCACTGGTTTGGTTTCGACCACTGGCTTGGCAGCGGCTTGAACGGTGGCCGCTGGCTTGGGCTTGGCCGCGGTTTGGACGGCTGGTTTTGGCTGGGGCTTGGGTTTGGGAGCGGGTTTCGCCGCCTGTTTGGGGGCCGGTTTCGGCGCTGGTGGTGCCTGCAGCTTGATTCGGGTTCCGGCAACCACAAAATCGGGATCGGCGAGCTTGTTGAGCGCTACCAGCCGATCCACCGAGGTGTTGTGGCGATCGGCGATGTGGGACAAACTCTCCCCCGACTGCACCACGTGCTCGCTGGTTTTACTTGCGCCTGCTGTGCCGCTTGAACTGATGGGGCTGCTGGCCGGGGAGGTGGAGGGACGGCCCGGTATGGCGATGCGCTTACCCGCCACCAACAGCTTGGGATCACTGATGTTGTTGAGCTGCAGCAGTCGGTTGGTGGTGGTGCCAAACCGCTCAGCCAACTCCGATACGGTTTCGCCCTTCTTGACCGTGTACGGAGCGGTGGGCAGGGGTTTTGCGGGTGCCGCCTGGCTGGAGTAGCCGCTGCCACCGCTGCCGCTAACCACCAACGTTTGGCCGACGGTGAGCTTGTCGGGATCGCTGATGCCGTTGAGGCGCATCAGGCGGTTCACGCTGATGCCAGCCCGATCGGCAATCCCTGAGAGGGTGTCACCGTCCCGAACGGTGATCGTGCCGCCCCGGGAACTCCCCCGGCTGGAGCTCGAGGGGCTCCAGCCCCCACTCCCTTGCCGGCCGCCAGGAATCACCAAGGTCTGGCCAATCGCAAGCTTGCTGGGGTCGGTGAGACCGTTGGCTTGCATCAGCCGTTTCAGGCTGACGCCATTGCGATCGGCAATTTCAGAGAGGGTTTCGCCGGGTTTGACCACCACATTGGCCATGGCGGCCAGGGGCCATAGGCCTGGCAGCGGTAACACCATCGCTAGGGCCAGAGCAGCAAACGAACGACGGATGGGCACTATCAATGGAGCGAACAACGCGATCGTCGAACGTTAGAGGGCCTTCTGGGGCGGATCCAGTCCCCCTGGGCATCAAAGGTTCTGATCACGTCACCCCAACAGCCATTTGACCAGGCCGAGCTTGCCTTTGTAGGGGGGGTAGCGGAAGGGTAGATCCAGCCAGAAGGGACGCTCAAGCACGCTGCGTTGGTGGGAAAAGGTGAGGAAGCCGGCCCGGCCGTGGTAGCTGCCGAGGCCGCTTTCGCCCACGCCCCCAAAGGGCAAGGCGCTAGCTCCGGCCTGCATCACCACATCGTTGAAGCAAACGCTGCCTGAGCTTGTGGTTTGGAGGGTGCGCCGCTGGGCGGCTTTGTCGTTGCTGAAGAGGTAAAGGGCGAGGGGCTTGGGCCGGCTGCGCACCTGCTGGAGGCCCGCTTCGAGCCCGGCGATGGTGAGCACCGGCAGAATTGGCCCAAAGATCTCCTCTTGCATCAAGGGATCGTCGCCCCCCTCCAGCGCTACCCCGTCCACGGCTACGAGGGTGGGTTCGATGCGGAGCCGGTCCCGATCGCTGCGACCCCCAGCCAGCACTTGGCCCCGGGCTTTGGCCCCGGCCAGAAGCCCCTCGAGGCGATCGAATTGGGCCTGGTTGACGATGGCTCCCAAATCGGGGCTGGTGAGCGGATCGTCGCCGTAAAAGCTGGTGATCTCAGCGGCCATGGCCTCGATCAAGGGGGCCCGCAGCTCGGGCACCACCAAGACGTGGTCTGGGGCCACACAGGTTTGGCCCGCATTGAGGCCCTTGCCCCACACCAGCCGCCTGGCGGTGACGGCGAGATTGGCGTCGTCCAGCACGATCGCCGGGCTTTTGCCTCCCAGTTCCAGGGTTACGGGGGTGAGGTGTTTGGCGGCAGCGGCCATCACCAGCCGCCCCACCCGGCTGCCGCCGGTAAAAAAGATGTGATCAAAACGCTGCTCGAGCAGCTGGGCTGCCACCGCCCCATCGCCGATCACCACTTGCACCACCTCCGGGGGGAAGGCCAAGGGCAGTAGGCGCGCCAGGAGATCTGCCGTTTGGGGGGCGTGCTCCGAGGGTTTCAGCACGGCCGTATTGCCGGCGGCCAAGGCGCTCACCAGGGGTAGGAGCGTCAGCTGGAAGGGGTAGTTCCAGGGACCAATGATCAGCACGCAGCCCAGGGGTTCGGCCTGCAGGAAGGCTCGGGCAGGTTTGAGGGCCAGGTCAATGCCTACCGCTTGGGGGGCCATCCAGCGGCGCAGCTGGCGGCGGGTGTGGGCGAGCTCCTGGCGGATGGCCACCAGTTCGAAGGTGGCCTCCAGGGGCGCTTTACCGAGATCGGTGGCGAGGGCCTCGAGCACCTCGGCTTCGTGGCTGCTGAGCAGGCCGGCGAGCCGGTCGAGCTGCTCGAGG
>CAMDSS010000290.1 GCA_945907085.1 Cyanobium sp. NIES-981
TCATCAGCCACAGGGTGAGGCCCTCCACCTCCCAGCCGGCCTCCACCAGCAGAGCTGCGGTGAGTGAGCTATCCACCCCGCCCGAGAGTCCGACGGCGAGGCGATGCTCCCCTGGCCAGGCCCGCAGGCGCTCCAATGCCGCAGCCCCAGCGGGGGTTGCGGCCACAGAAGCCGCTGCACTGGCCGGAGAAGCAAACAAAGGGGCCACAAGGGGCGAATGTCTCCCATCATGAAACCGTGCTGTCCGTGATGGCGTGCCCGTGCCAGACCCCGTGCCCGTGCCCCGTGATGCCGATCACCTGCTCGTCAGCGGCGGGCAGATGGCCCAGCTCGAGCAGCAGCTGTTCGCCAGTGGGCTTCCAATCGAAGCCTTGATGGAAAAGGCGGCCCTGCTCGTGGCCCGCCATCTGCTGGAGCACGAACCCCTCCAGTCCGGGGTGCTTGTGCTGGTTGGGCCAGGTCACAACGGCGGTGATGCCCTGGTGGTGGCCCGGGAATTGCACCTGGCCGGAGTGGCGGTGCAGATCTGGAGCCCGTTCGAGCGCCACAAACCACTCACGGCCGCCCACCTGGGCCATGGCCGCTGGCTTGGGATTCCGCTCCTCCAAGAAGCACCCGATCCGGCCGATGGGGCCCTCTGGATTGATGGCCTCTTTGGCATCGGCCAGCGCCAAGGCCCGGGGGATGCCATCGAAAACCTGCTACTAGCGCGCCAACAGCAACGGCCGCACCACCTTTTGGCCGTGGATGTACCCACCGGCCTCTGCGCCGACCAGGGGATCTGCCTGGGGGCCGGGGCGGCGGTTGCCCACTGCACCACCACGATCGGCCTGGTCAAAACCGGCCTGGTGCAGGATCCCGCCCTCGCCTACGTGGGACAGCTGGTGCGCCTAGATCTGGGCCTGCCCCCAGCCCTGTTGGCTGGATTACCCGCCAACCAACCCCTGGCCCTCGGCCCCAAAGACCACCAAGCCGGTCCCCCACAACAAGCCGGCCACCTGAACCAATGGGCCACCAGCACCCCAGCGGCCAGCAAATACCAACGGGGGCGGCTGCTGGTGATTGCCGGGAGCAGCCCCTACCGGGGAGCCGCGGCCCTGGCCCTGGCCGGCGCCAGCAGCTCGGGCTGCGGCAGCTTGCGCGCCGCCCTGCCCGCTCCCATGGGGCAAAGCCTCTGGCAGCAGTTTCCCCATGTGGTGGTGAACCAGGAGCTGGACTGCAGCCCCGCAGGCGATCTCCTGCTGGAAGACTTAGCCAGCGCAACCCTGGAGCGCCTGGATGCGGTGCTGATCGGCCCGGGTATCGGCGCTGGGAGTGGCGCTAGCAGTGGCTCTGGGATTGGCGCTGGAGGCCTCGAAGACTGGCAGCCCCTGCAAGCGTTCGAGGGGCTGCTGGTGATCGATGCCGATGGGCTCAACCGGCTGTCCCAGATGGAAGGCGGTGGCCTGGCCTGGCTGCAGCAGCGCCCGGGGCCTACCTGGCTCACCCCCCACCCCGGCGAATTCGCCCGCCTGTTTCCCCAGTGGGTGGGCCTCCCTCCCCTGGAAGCAGCCCAGCAGGCTGCCCAGGCCAGTGGGGCCAGCGTGCTGCTCAAGGGTGCCCGCAGCATCGTGGCTGCCGCCGATGGCCGCCGCTGGCAACTGCTCAAGGCCAACCCCCGCGCCGCCAGAGCCGGGCTCGGTGATGTGCTCGCTGGCTATGCCGCCGGCCGGGGATCTAGCGCTGGGGGCGATGGCCAGATCCTGGCCGCAGCCGCGCTGGACCACGCCCTAGCGGGCTGCCAGCTCCACCGACCCAGCCCACCGGAGGTGGCCGCGATCCTCGCCGCCGGCCCCGCTGGCCCGGTGTCCAATTGAAGACAAAAGGGCCCTGAGGGAGGCTGAAGTGCTGCTTTTGTGATGATTTGCGTTTGAAAGCTGAAGCGTTGCTGACAACCCACGCCAGCCCGCAGGAAAGCTCCCATAGTTGTGGGCTGGATTCCACTAGCCATGACCTTTTCATCCCCAAGGGCTAGCGAGAGCAGTCGTAGGCGAAGTAGCGATCCAATCACCTGGTATCTGGCCACCATTGGCCGCGAACCCCTCCTAACCCCTGCAGAAGAAATCGAGCTTGGCAATCAAGTCCAAGCCATGATGCGTCTCCTCGAAGCTGGAGATCTGGAGGCTGGAGAGGTCACAGCTGGCGAAGCAATAGCTGGAGCAAACCAACTCAGCGACCAGGACAAGCGCACCATCAAGATTGGCAAGCGCTCCAAGGCGCGGATTATGAAGGCCAATCTCAGGCTGGTGGTCAGTGTTGCCAAGAAATACCAAAACAGGGGCCTTGAACTACTCGATCTGATCCAAGAAGGCTCCCTTGGCCTAGAGCGGGCGGTGGAGAAATTTGATCCCACCCGTGGTTACAAATTCTCCACCTATGCCTTCTGGTGGATCCGCCAGAGCATGACCCGGGCCATTGCCTGCCAATCCCGCACCATTCGCCTTCCGGTTCACCTCAGCGAGCGCCTGAGCGCCATTCGCAAGGTGAGCCTGGAGCTGGCCCACAAACTCGGGGCCATGCCCAACCGGAGGGAAATCTCCGAAGCCCTCGACATGCCGCTCGAGGAACTCGACAGCGTGCTGAGCCAGGCACTCACCACCTCCAGCCTGGATGCTCCCATCAATGGCGATGAAAGCCGGAGCTTCCTCGGTGATCTCATTGCCGACTCCAATGACGAGGAGCCCCTCGACCGGGTTGAACGGGGCATGCACCAGGAAGAATTGGGGCGCTGGATGAGCCACTTGAGCGAGCAAGAGAGGCAAGTGCTGCACTTGCGTTTTGGCCTCGAGGGCGTCGAACAACACACCTTGGCCGACATCGGCCGTCAGCTCGAGGTCTCCCGGGAACGGGTCCGTCAAGTGGAGATCAAAGCCCTGCGCAAACTGCGCAGCCTCACCAACCGCCTACCAAGCAGCCCCTAAAAACGCAGAAGATCAGTCTTCTGCCCAGATGTAGCGGGTGAGCTCTTCCGGCTTGGGTTCGGGGGCCGCGAGGGCAAAGTCCACACAATCGGCGATCTCGGCGTCGATCTCCTTCTCGATCGCCTTGAGCTCCTCGGGGGTGGCCAGCTGTTGGCTCACCAGGTGGGCGGCAAGCTGCTTGATGGGATCACGCTTGGCCCAAAACTCCTTCTCCTCCGCAGCCCGCAGCTCATCGGGGTCGGCCAGGGA
>CAMDSS010000291.1 GCA_945907085.1 Cyanobium sp. NIES-981
AGTTGCCCCACCCCCACAGGATCGCCGAAGCCCTGCCGGGCAACATGCGCTCTGGCAAGCCCATTGATCAGGACGTCACCAGCCCTGCTGCAAACCCATCTTGGGCGCCATTGCAACGCAGCTATGCAGGCCTGCCCGAGCTTCCCCCCTCCTGGGTGGCATCCCACCGTGATGGCCTCACCTTGCTGGATGTGCGTTCGGCTGGGGAATTTGGCGGCCCCGACGGTCGAGTGGCGGGCAGCCTGCTGATTCCCCTGCCGGAACTGGAAGGTCGCATCTCTGAACTTCCCGTCAATCAACCGGTGGTGGTGGTCTGCCACTCCGGCAGCCGCTCGGCCCTGGCTACCCAGCAGTTGCTTAAGGCCGGCCTCAGCCAGGTGGCAAACCTCCATGGCGGCCTGGCCCGCTGGGCGGATGAGGGCTACCCACTGCAAGGCGTCGCTTCCACCTGATCAACCTCCTTATCAGTCATGACACCAGACCTAGATACCCGTCTCAATGCCCAGGAACTAGCCAGGCAGCTGGCTGAAAAACGGGTCAGCGTGATCGATGTGCGCGAGGCAATGGAATTCGCCGGCGGCACATCGAAGGCAGCGTCAATGTGCCGCTGGCTCGACTCAGCCGGACCCAGCTGCCGCAAGGAGCCCTGGTGCTGGTATGCCACAGCGGTCGCCGCAGTGCCCAGGCTCTAGCCCAGTTGGTGCGGCACGGGCACACCAGCCCCCTTGCCGATCTAGATGGCGGCATCCCCACCTGGCAGCAGGCTGGTTTGCCGCTGCGCAGACTCAACAACGCCCCCCTGCCGCTGATGCGCCAGGTTCAGATCGCCACTGGTTCTTTGGTGCTGCTCGGCCTGGGCCTCGGCAGCTGGGTGGCGCCGGCTTGGATTCTGCTCAGCTGGTTTGTGGGAGCCGGTCTGCTGTTTGCTGGCATCAGTGGTTTTTGTGGCATGGCCCGCCTGCTGGCCCTGATGCCCTGGAACCGGGTTTCGATTTGATGGCAGCAGCCACCTTGCTCCTGCTAATGGGCGGCGGCGCCCTGATTGGCCTGCTCCTAGCCGTGCTCGGCGCCGGGGGCTCCATCCTGCTTTTGCCCCTACTGGTCACTGGGGCCGGCCTTCCTATTCAGGCGGCCGTACCGCTCTCTTTACTTGTGGTCAGCTTGCTGGCCCTTGGCAACATCGGCCCTTATTTGCACCGCCGCCTGGTGGCGCCACGGGCGGCGGTGCTGCTTGGCCTGCCGGCTTTGGTGGGTAGCTGGATCGGCGGCTCCTGGGTGAAGGCTGGACTAATCCCTGAAGTTGTTCAGTTGGGTCTGTTTTCGGCGGCGGCTCTGCTGGCCTCCTGGCTGCTTTGCTGCCTTCCGGTGTCTGGGTCCGGATCGGGCGGCCGCGTCTTGTCGGGGGCCGCCAACCTGGGCTTGGCTGGCCAGGGTTTCTTGGTGGGGCTGCTCACCGGGATAGCCGGCGTGGGTGGTGGCTTTGCGATTGTGCC
Organism: Cyanobium sp. NIES-981; assembly: GCA_945907085.1. Lineage (GTDB taxonomy): Bacteria > Cyanobacteriota > Cyanobacteriia > PCC-6307 > Cyanobiaceae > Cyanobium_A. Next base: position 1,494 of record CAMDSS010000291.1, read on the forward strand.
CGCTTTGGTGCTCTTGGCGGGATTATCGATGCCCCTGGCCAGCGGCACCAGCCTGGTGCTGATTTTCGCTAATGCACTGATGGCGTTGCTGGCCCTAGGTCATTGGCCCGCGGCCCAGTTACCCCTGCTGCTGCCCCTGGTTGGCGGGGGAGCCATCGGCGCCCTGATCGGCCAGACCATCGCCCCCCGATTGCCGGAAAGGCTCTTGAGACTGGGCTTTTCCGCTCTGCTGATTGGCTCGGCCCTGCTCACCGGCTGGGAGGCCAGCAGGCGTTTGCCCACAACACCTGGATGGATGTCCGCCTCCCCCTCCAGGATCTCTTCTCACTGATTGGAGGGTGTTAACCAGCTTTGCAACCGCCCATGCGCTCCACTACAAATCATGCGCAGCGGTTGATCACTCTCTGGATTGCCTGGTTGCTCGCCATGCTGTTCCAAGTGGATTTGGGCTTGATGCCCTTATTCCACGGGCAGTCACCCGAGATCAACAGCCAAGTGCCACGCCTTGATCAGATCGTTCTCATGGCGGTGATGACCCTGCTTGGATTATTGATCAACATTGAAGTTTGGCACTGGTGGCGCCAACACCACTAAGGGAACGCCTGTTTAAATAGCTGGCGCTTTGTCTTTTCGCAACCGTAGCTGCCTTGGTATTTTGTATTGATTGGCGAGGCCAAAAACCCTGAGGACAGTTATTTATACCTAGGGCTCCAGCCTTAATGAAACTTGCCTTTGACCGGCTAGCGGCACTGACTCAACCGGGGAGGTGGCAGCCACGCGGCCTGGCGACTGGGAATTCTGCGACGCTTCTGGGACATTGGAACGTTTTTGCAAAATCAGCCTTAGCGCCTAATCACTAATTCACCAATTCAATCCTTGGCCCGATGGATTATCTCACAATCCCGTGCTGAACCGTTAGTGTTGAGGTGTTGGTATCCGATTGCACTTCCTCCGGTATTGCTGGCATAAAGTGGGATCAGTTCAGCTCCCTTCGCAGTCATGCCAAGAATTACTGTTGAGCTCTCTATCGAAGAGCATCGAGCTTTAAAACTTTTAACCATTCTCGAGGGTAAAAAACTTGGCTCGGTCTTAAAAGAGGCCATCAATTCCTACCTTGTGCAAAAGGGTGCTCACGATCTCGAGGTCAAGGGCAAGGAGTGATTTCATTTGGGCGCTTCGGGTATGTTCCCGCCGCCAGAAGATCAAGTACCTCGCGATCTTCGAGCTGGTTAAACGTTCCGTACCACATGCCCACGGATTGGAGTTGCTCCACCAGCACCAGGATTTCGAGTTGATCGACTAGCTGGCGCAGTTGGCTCGCCACCGCGCGATCTGCAACAGGAATGGCCAATGTGATGCTGCGGGGCTCGGCCTGACGCAGGGAGAGCAGGGCGGCTCGCACAGTCATCCCCGTGGCAATCCCGTCGTCTACCACGATCAGATGGCGATTGCGCAGTTGCTTAGGGCTTGGATCGCAGAAGAGCTTTTGCCGCCGCTCTAATTCCCGCTCCTGCAGCTGGAGCCAGCCCTGGCTGAGGGCCTGCTCTTGGCACCGCACCGCTGCTTGGCCGTTTCGCCATACCGCAACCTTCCCTGCCGAAATAGCGCCGATCGCGAGCTCGGGTTGCAGAGGATCGGCCACCTTTCGCACCGACCAGGTAGCCACGGGAAGACGCAATTGCCTGCCAATG
>CAMDSS010000292.1 GCA_945907085.1 Cyanobium sp. NIES-981
GGAGCCAATCCCTGCACACATCAACAGCAGGTTGGGCCATGGCCCGCCCAACATGGTTAGCCCCGCATAGAGCCCCAGGTCTCGATGGAGCTCTGGTTCCGCTGTCACCACGAGACGATCGGGGGGAAAGCCCGTAAACGCGCAGAAGCGTTGGCGACCAGCCTCATCGCCAATGGCAATGGCCAGGATGGAGATTCCAGCCGACGCCAGTTGCGGCAACACCGGCACCAGGGCTTGGGCATATTCAAGGCTATCGAAATCCCCGAGTTGGGACAACAGCAACACGAGTCGGCGCTGGCCCCGGCCCATGCCGGCCACCCCTTCCAGGTAGCGAAGCAGCCCTTCCGGTGCCTGCGACGAACCAGAGATTTCGGCTTGATTGCTGATTCCGGCTTGGTTGCTGATCATGAGGACGCTGGAGGATTAGGCAACAAAACGTCGGTAGATCCAACGGACAAAACCACCGACCACTGGAACTGGTTCAAAGGTAGGTCCCACAAAATCGAAGTAATCGCGGTGGTCCCCAATCCGCCCATCAGATCCAAGCTGGAGACGCGTGACGCCGGGGTAGATGAATTCAATGCCCTTGATTTTGAGACCCATGCGCCATTCCACAAAGGCCTGGCTGCCATTGATCACAACAGCTCCAGCCTCTAGAAAGACATCATCACAACGGTCAACCAAATCCTGCTGGGCCTTGATGAAAGCACCGATGCCAGCCCTTTTTTGGGTCGGATCTTCAAACTGAACATCAGCGGCATAGACATCACGCCACTGTTGCTCATCAGGTGCGTCAACGCCGTAGGGCTTGGTAAAGAGTTGACGCAATTTCAACTCGGTCAATGGCAAATCAATCCGGGCGGCCATGAAGTCTGAATGGAAAGGTTGTTCAACAAGCAGAACTGAAAAGATGGCGGAACCGCGATCTTCATGGACAAAAAATTACCCCCCAACATTCGTCCATGGAATGGTGGGGGGTTGATTGGCTGGGAGACTTCAGCGAGACCGACCAAGGTCGGTAGGCCGGGTGAGCACGTAACCAACCATGGCGGTCAGCAGCACGCCGACCACAATCAAACCGGTAACGGCAGCGGAATAGTCGGTTGCCATGGGATCAGCCGAGGCCGATTTGGCCGAGGATGCTCTGACCGGTGAGCAGCTCGGTGCCGAGGCCGATCACGAAGCCGAGCATGGCCAGGCGGCCATTCCAGGTTTCGGCAAAAGCAACAAATCCGTACTTGGGTGTGGAGTCGGCCATGGGTATTGCGTTTTGTAAAAACCAATCGTAACGCAACGTTACGTCTTTGGAGCGCTTTGCGAGCCGTTGGCCGTTATCGGCTCAATTGGGCTCAACGGGCGCCGTTGAAGGCCTCGACGGGGATGGCCGCTGGGATCAGGGTGCCTGAGCTGGAGGCCATGGCTGATTCAGGGGATGGGTCGGTTGCACCGTTGCCGGAGATCAGCTCTGGGCCCATGGCTGCGTCAAAGGAGAACCGACCTGGACCGTTGAGCAGCAGCGCCAGGCTGCCTCCCAAGTAGAGCACCACCAACTCCAGAACGTAAATGTTCAACCCGGCCGTGAGGATGTGCTGGTAGGCCGCTGTCGCCATGGTGGCTGTCAGGGCTAGGGCACCCAGGGGGGTGAGGAAGCCAAGAATGACTAGCCAGCTGCCGATCAGTTCAGAAAAGCCCGCCGCATAGGCAAAGAACAGGGGGAAGGGCAGGTGCAGGGATGCCACATAGGTGTTGGCGAACTGCTGGGGATCGGCGAGCTTCTCCTGGCCGTGGTGGATCATCATCACGCCGATGCTCAAGCGCAAAAGCAGCAGGCCAATGGAGCCAAGCAGGCCTGGCCTTTGCAAGTAGGCCAATGCTGCTGGCTTAAGCGGCTCCAAGCGCCCCAGCAGAAATCCAGCTGGTGAGGAGAGGCTCTGGGTGGCCAACCAAAGGGCGAAACAAGCACCGGCAAAGCCGCCGATGAGCTCCAACAACAAGGTTGTGGTCATGGCCAAAAAGAATTTATGAGATCCTGACAGACTGGATTAAGAAACGTGAAGCAGCGGGCAGATCTCCCTGGGTCAAGCTGGGCCAAACGCTTTCAGCCACCGCTGCGAAACGCAGCGCTAGCAGAGGGTTCGACTGGTCCTGAGAGTGTGACAAACGCTTAACAACGGTCATGGCGCCGGGCGAGCTTCTTGTCCAGGCCTGGGCAAACCCGCAGCCCAGAGGCTCGAGAGGCTCCTGGATCAGCAGGGTGACCTCCACCGTTCCTTCTGGCCCCATGGCCTAGGGGGGTGCCTTGTGCATCAACATACAAAGCACTCTTCGTTACACCAACGAATCAACCCAATTCAGGGCTGTCCGTATCCGATTCCCCTGCCAAAAGATTCTGCTGTGCTTGGCGGGCAATGGCTTCGTACTTGTCCCTAAAAAAATCCTGTTGCTGCTCTGTCAGCTCTTCTAGATCTAGCAGTGCATTGTGTGCACCTTTTGTCGCTCTTATCAATTCATCCAGTTTAATCTGCACTGCCTCTGCATCTCTGTTCTGGGTATGCTGGATTAGGAAGACCATCAAGAAGGTCACGATGGTCGTGGCGGTATTGATGACAAGTTGCCAGGTATCGCTGTAGTGGAAGAGTGGTCCAGTAGTGATCCATAGAAGGATCACAACGCAGGCAACGGTGAACGTAATGGAGCGACCAGCGCCCCGTGCCGCTGTTCTTGAAAACTGGTCGTACCAACTGATGGACTTCATCCCAGAGAGTCTGGTTCAGGTCTTCGGAGCCCCTCCTACCTGACCGTGTTTCTGCATCAGAACTGGGGCGGCATGCTACCTATTCCACCCTTTTGCAAAGTAGGTCGACTACCTATTGTCCAATGACTTCTTATGCTGAATCTTCGATCGGGTCTAGGGATTTTTTGACTGCATCTGTTCTACGGGACTTGAGTTCTACTGCTGACTTGACTCGCGCAGCCTTTGACTCTCTCTTCCTTTCAAGTGCACACTTGATTGGCTAGCTCACACCCGTCAGCCACTAATCAACCATTGTTCAGCCATTGCGAAGCGAGCTGAGGGGAGTAACAAGGATTTTATCAACCCGGTTGCCATCCATATCCATCACCTCAAAGCGATAGCCATGCCAGTCGAAATAGTCGGAAGCAGTGGGGATT
>CAMDSS010000293.1 GCA_945907085.1 Cyanobium sp. NIES-981
CTTGCAGGATGGGGGGGTATGGCCCTTCCCGCCGCCTGCCTCTTTGATCTCGATGGGCTGCTGCTCGACACCGAGCCGCTGCACGCCAGGGCGTGGCAAGCCGCCGCCGAACACTTCGGCTGCAATCTCTTACCGGAGCAATTCCTGCAACTCCGCGGCCGGCGCAGGGGCGATTGCGCCGAGCAAGTCATCGCCTGGATCGGCGACCAGGGTCTGCCCCAACCCAACCACAAAGCCCTGCTGGCCGTGCGCCAACCGATCGCGGAAGCCCTGCTGATTCACGCCAAGCCCACGGCGGGGGCCATGGCCCTGATCGCCCGCTGTGAAGCCCTGGCCATCCCCATGGCCCTGGCCACAAGCAGCTCAAAGGACGCCGTTGCCTTAAAGGCCGCACCCCACCCCTGGCTGAAGCGCATCAGCACCCGGGTGCATGGGGATGATCCTGAACTGACCGCCGGCAAACCGGAGCCGGATGTGTTTTTACTGGCGGCGGCCCGTCTGGCCGTAGATCCCCAAGACTGCTGGGCCTTTGAGGATTCCCCGGCCGGGGCCCAGGCCGCCCTCGCTGCCGGCTGCCAGGTGTATGTGGTGCCGCCCGACCATCTCCATGGCCAAAGTCGATCTGATGCCTACCCGGGCATCACCCTATTTTTAGGCAGCCTGGAAGAGATCAAGCTTTAGCTAAAGAGTTCGTGCTTTCTCTCGATTGGCCTAATAGAGACGGCTGAGTACGAAATCCGGCAGGGCGCGCAGGGCACTGCGGGGCTCCGAGGGGGGCAGCCAAGCCAAGGTTTCGGCGGCCTCGCCGGCAAAGCCTTCCGCCATGGCGCGGGCCCGGGGGATGGCTTCGCAGCCCCTCACCAACTCGAGCGCCTGCTCGAGATCACCCGCTTCGCTGAATTCCCGCTCAATCAGGCCGGCCAGGGCAGGCCGTTCTTCCAGGGCAAACAGGGCAGGAGCCGTGAGATAGCCGGATGCCAGATCACTGGCAGCTGGCTTGCCCAGCTGTTGGTCACTTCCGGTGAAATCGAGGATGTCATCCACCACCTGAAAGGCCAGGCCCAACTGGCGGCCAAAACGATACAAATCATCGAGCTTCTCAGGCTCTAAGCCACTCAAAACCCCCGCAGCACGGGAGCTATTGGCAATCAATGAGGCGGTTTTGCAATAACTTTTTTCGAGGTAGGTCTCGAAGCTCTGGCCCGTGTCGTAGCGGAACAATCCCTGACGAATTTCGCCATCGGCCAAATCCATGATCACCCGGGAGAGCAGCTTCACCACGTCGAGGTCATCGAGGTTGGCCAAGTGCCAACTGGCTTGGGCAAACAGGAAATCACCTGCCAGCACAGCAACCCTGTGGTTGAAGCGGCTATGGACGGTATCAACCCCCCGCCGGGTGGCTGCCTCATCCACCACGTCGTCATGGACGAGCGAGGCGGTGTGAATCATCTCGGTGATTTCAGCCAAGCGCCGGTGGCGGGGGCCGAGGTCACCGTCAGGGGCTATGGCCCTGGAAATCAGTAAGACAATGCCCGGCCGCAGCCGCTTGCCACCGGCGGCAAACAGGTGCTCTGCGGCGGCCTGGAGAATCGGGTGACCCGCGCCAATCAGGCTGCGCAGATCAGCCAAGAGGGCATCTAAATCAGCCTCAACGGGCTGTAGCAGCTCAGCAACCGTTGCCACAACATCTCCGCTGTGTCTGGATCCTAGAAGGCCCCGCCGGCAGACCGCAGGTCCACCTGGTTCACGGTGGGGCGATGGCCCAGCCACCCGCTGGCTCCAGCGGCAAAGGCCTCCGGACAACCGGTGACACAAAGACGAGATCGCTGCTGGGCCGGGATCACGGCATCCAAGGCCAAATCGGCCTCCGGGGCATCACCCAGGCTGGTCAGCAGGGGGCCAAGGCGCTGCACCGCTGCCTCGGCGGGGTCAAGCAAGGTGACGCCATCGGGGAGCAGGGAACTAAGCAAGGGCCGCAGCATCGGGTAGTGGGTGCAGCCCAACACCACGGTGTCGACCCCTGCGGCAATCAACGGCGCCAGGTACTCCTGGGCCTCATCCCGCAATTCGGGGGCCTCCAGATCACCGGCTTCGATCCAAGGCACAAAAGCTGGACAGCCCACCTCAATCACGTGGGCCTGGGGCCGACAGGCCTGGATCGAGCGACGATAGGCGCCACTCGCCACCGTGGCCGGGGTCGCCAGGACACCCACCCGATCGCTCTGAATCTGGGCCGCCACACTGTCGATCAAGCCCACCACAGGGACACCGGCCTCCGCCACCGCCACATCCAGGGCCAGGGCGTTCGATGTGTTGCAAGCCATCACCAGGACCCCCACACCCTGGCCCCGCAACCAATGCACCACCTCGGCGGCAATGGCGCGAATGTCCTCCACGCTGCGTTGCCCGTAGGGCACCCGGGCCGTATCGCCCAAATAGAGGCAGCGGGTATGGGGATAGGCCTCGTGCACGCGACGGAGCACCGTGAGGCCCCCCAGACCGCTGTCAAACAGGCCCACCAGCAGGCTGCCTGCCAGATGGGGGATGGCTGGGCTCTGGCCCTCTGGAATTGCCATCACTGGGTCTGAAGAAAATTGAGGACGCCCGTCGCCAGGGCCAGGGCCATCCGGCGACGGTACCCCGCATCGGCCAGCCGGGGGGCATCGAGGGCGCCGGTGACAAATCCCATTTCCACCAGGGTTGACGGCATCACCGTGCGGCGAATCACGAAAAACCGGGCAGGCTTAACACCCCGATCGGGGCTCCCGGGCGAAATCGAGAGCATTTGTTGCTGCAACGCAGCGGCCAGATTTCGTGATGGGCGGCCAGCCTCCTCGAAGTAGAAGGATTCGATGCCATTCACATCGGGGCGATACCGGCTGAGAGCGTTGGCATGCACGCTCATAAAGGCATCGGCCCGGCTGCTGTTCGCCAGGGCGACCCGGGGCGGTAGATCCACATCCACTTCCGTGGTGCGCGTCATCAGCACCTGCACTCCCCGGGCCTGAAGCAACCGCGCCACCTGCAAGCAGACATCGAGAACCACATCGGTTTCCCGCAGACCCCCAATCCCCACGGCCCCTGGATCGGGTCCGCCATGGCCGGGATCAATCACCACCTTGTAGCGGCCAACCGGCACCACCGGCAGGCCGCTCGGCGACAG
>CAMDSS010000294.1 GCA_945907085.1 Cyanobium sp. NIES-981
GCTTAATGCAGCGGCAGCTATTTAAGTTTGAGGCAATGTCAAAGCCCTTATTCCATGGCTTTAGCCGATTGAAGCGCCGGCAGACAATAGCATAGAGGCCGTGCTGGTCGTGTCCTGGCCAGCCCCATAGCCCTTAAAGAGCAGCTCTGGGTTATGCAGATCCTGCATAATCTGGCTTTGCAGCAGCCGAGCGGCTGCCAGGTAGCACATAATTAAGTTATTCTACGAAAATCAGGCCAGAATACTTTTTAAGTTGCATTGGGCTCAATTAATTAGCGTAGCCTGTGAAGCCACGTCGGCATGAATCTGGGGCAGCGCCGCGGATTGTGCTATCCCCAATGCTGCAATTTGACTATTATTGGTCTTAGCCATGGACCGGCCTGGATATGTTAAGTAGCAACTGTAAAGTGTGGCAATTGCATCAAGGAATGGATCGAAATTGGTGGGCTGACAGGTCTCGGATGGATTTCATTGGCTATGCAGTGGCATCTATGGAAAACTCTGGAGTGCCAAGCCCGATTGCGCCAGTTTAGTGGTTTGAGCGATGTCTAGGTCTACGTTAATGGGCTTTGCCAACTGGTTTCCTCCGATTACGATTGGTTTGCGTCTAAGAAGCTCGCTAAGCGCGAGAAGCTCTTGACCGAAATGGGTCAAGTTGTGTTCTGGCGGGCTCTGCCCGACCTGATGGAGCGCTGCTGTCTAAAGACAAGCAAAAAAGAGGACGCCGTCCCTATTCACTAACCATGTAGCCCTTGGCTTCTGTATGTCACTTGCTGCGCATTCAGCTCATGCAGCAGTCGTATCGACAGAGGGATCCATGCATGGAAGAGGCGCTGATCGAGGTGTCAACCATGCGCCGTTTTGCTGGGATTAACTTGATCAGCGCCCGCATACTCGATGTAACCAGGATCGCGGCCATGCACCTCTTGGCGGTGCCTCCCTACTGGCCAGCGGTGCTCCGCCGGCAGCACCAGCACCAGTACTAATGCTCTGCCATCCCCATCAGCCAGCACCCCGACCAAGCCCCCAGCACCCAAAGGCCAGTCCCAACCCCTCCCTCTCCTAGGAATCTGCTCTTCTAGGCGGATCCAGCTCCCTGATAGGGCATGCGCTGCCTTGCCAACGGATGGGCGGTGCTGCCGCGCACTTGTTACAACCTTCCTGCCCCAAGGGGAGCCCTATCTCTGGTTCCCTTCGGGTCAGGGACCAACCACAGGGCCCCCCTCCCGTACCCGTCGCTACAGCCCGCCAGCGGCGCCGTTCTTACAACCAACCCACTTCGCCGCTTGGCCGATGACCTCCGAACAGGCTGCCCAGCTGATCGACGACACCCTGGATCTGGTTCACCAGCGGCTCCAGGAGTTGGAGGCGGCCGAGCACCAGCGCGACCAGAAGGCCCTGGCGGCCGAGTTCCGCGAGTGGCGCCAGCCCTTGGGGGGGCACATTGATTTGATGGTGTGCCCGGGGTTTCCGTCGGTTTGAGGTCGCCGGGTTGACCATGGCTTGAGTGGGCCCCCAGGCCAGGGCCTTGGGCTCCGCCAGGCGGGCGCTGGGGTCCGAGACTGGCGGCGTGTCCAAGCCTTCCGGTCCCTGCGGGGCCAGTCCTGCCCTTGTCTGACCCTGGAGCTGATGTGGTGAGTTCCCGTGCTGGCGCGCTTGAGGCTGGCATGGGGCTGGCTGGATCGAATCCACACGTGGATGGGGCCGTTGGGGTCGATTCCAGGGCCGTAGGGAACGGATCCTTCGTTGATGGGAGCCAGCCAGGGGAGACGGTTGCCGCCATCGCGACGGCGGTGGCGCCTGGCCAGGGCAGCGTGGCGATCGTGCGGCTCTCGGGGCCGGCGGCCATGGCGATTGGTCGGCGTCTGTTTCGGGCGCCGGGGAGCCAGCTGTGGGAGAGCCACCGAATCCTGTATGGCCATGTGGTGGATCCGGCTTCAGGTGAGCGGATCGATGAGGCCCTGCTGCTGTTGATGCAGGCGCCCCGCAGCTTCACCGGTGAGGACGTGGTGGAGTTCCACTGCCATGGCGGTCTGATCTGCGTGCAGCGGGTGTTGGAGCTGGTGTTGGCCTGCGGCGCCCGCCGGGCCCAGGCCGGCGAATTCAGCCAGCGGGCCTTCCTCAATGGCCGCCTCGACCTCACCCGGGCCGAGGCGGTGAGCGACCTGGTGACGGCCCGCAGCCGCCGCGCCGCCCAGCTGGCGATTGCCGGCCTCGATGGCGGCCTGCAGCGGCAGATTTCTGGCCTGCGCGAGCGCCTGCTCGACCAGTTGGCCGAACTGGAGGCCCGGGTGGATTTTGAGGAGGATTTGCCCCTGCTCGATGGCGCTGCGGTGGCGGCCGAACTGGCGGCGGTGCGGTTTGCGTTGGCGGAGCTGGTGGCTGGGGCGGCCCAGGGCCAGTTGCTGCGCGAGGGCCTGCGGGTGGCGATCGTGGGCCGGCCCAACGTGGGCAAATCGAGCCTGCTCAACCGGCTCAGCCGCAGCGAGCGGGCGATCGTCACCGACCTGCCGGGCACCACCCGCGACTTGGTCGAGAGCGAGCTGGTGCTCCAGGGCGTGCCCCTCACCCTGCTCGATACCGCCGGCATCCGCTCCACCGACGACCCCATTGAGCAACTCGGCATCGAGCGCAGCCGCTCGGCCCTGGCCTCGGCCGACCTGGTGCTGCTGCTCTTCGACCTGAGCGCCGGTTGGACCGGCGCGGACCAGGCCCTGCGGGCCCTGGTGCCGGAGGGGGTGGCCTGCCTGGTGGTGGGCAACAAGTTGGATCAGGGGCCCCAGGGTTTGGGTCCCAGCCTGGAGCAACGGCCGGGGCAGCCAGAGCCGGCGGCTGGACATCCCCAGGCTGGGGAGCCTGGCTCAGGAGAGCGGATGGCTCCAGGGGACCCGGCTCCAGAGGGCCCGGTGCAAGCGGATCCGGCGGACGTCCGCATCAGCGCCGCCACCGGGGCCGGCATTGAGGAGTTGGTGGGCACCCTGCTGGCCCGTTGCGGCTCCAGCGGCGACCAGGGCATTGCCGTGGCTCTCAACCGCCGCCAGGCGGACCTGGCCGCCAGCGCCGCCTCCAGCCTGGAGCGCAGCCTCGAGGCCGCCGAGCAGCAACTGCCCTGGGATTTCTGGACGATTGACCTGCGCGCCGCCGCCCTCTGCCTC
>CAMDSS010000295.1 GCA_945907085.1 Cyanobium sp. NIES-981
GAGCGGCCCTCGCCGTCCACCTGTTCGTTGGCAAGCACCGTTTGGTCGATGGGATCCCAGTTGACGCTTGCGTCCTTCTGGTAGGCGAGACCAGCATCTAGAAACTGCAGAAATAACCACTGGGTCCAGCGGTAGTAGTCGCTATGGCAAGTAGCCAGCTCTAGATCCCAGTCGATGGAGAGGCCAAGCCGCTTCAGCTGCTCCCGCATTGAGGCGATGTTTTGATCGGTCCAGATGCCGGGTTCAATTCCCCGCTCGATGGCCGCATTTTCGGCTGGTAAACCAAAGGCATCCCAACCCATCGGATGCAGCACCTGCTTGCCACGCAAACGTTGCACCCGGGCGATCACATCGGTGATCACGTAATTGCGTACATGACCCATGTGCAGGTTCCCAGATGGATAGGGGAACATCGACAGGGCGTAATAGCTATCGCCGCAGGACCCATCAAGCTCGGCTGGCGTGCGGTGCTGACCCGCGCTGTCCCAGCGCTGCTGCCAGCGCGATTCGAGGGCCTGGGGTTGGTAGCGGGGGGCGTCGCTCACGGCAGCCAGGCTGGATCAGGGCTTTGATCGTGCCACAGCCCAGTTGGAAGACTGCCTCTCAGCCGAGCGCACGGATCGTTGCCGCAGAAGCACGACTGATCAGGGTGAGGGGGCGGTTTGCGTCCTGCTTGAGCGCCAGGTAGTGGATGTCCTGCCAATGCAGGATTCCTTCAAGCTCCCCCACACCCAGCACCTGGACCGCCACCGGGGTTTTGTGGCGAATCAGATCCTGCAAATGCCTAATGCTGGGTTGCGAGGTATCGAGGGCGGTGGTCCGCTTCTCGAAAAAGCTCTGCATAAGATCTAGCTGTAGCTGCGCTCGCCCCCATCGTGCTCCAGTTCAGCAAATATCAAGGCCTGGGAAATGATTTCCTCATGCTTGATGGCAGGGGAGCCTCCAGCACCGATGCCAGTTACGGCCTCACCCCGGAACGAATCCAGAACTTGTGCGATCGCCGCTTCGGCGTTGGCGCTGACGGGGTGATCCTGGCCCTGCCGCCCCGGCAGGGCGGTGAGTTGCGCATGCGGATCTTCAATGCCGATGGCACGGAGCCGGAGATGTGTGGCAATGGCATGCGCTGCCTGGCCCGCTTTCTGGCCGATAGCGATGGCGATCTTCCCGGGCGGCAATGGCAGATCGAAACCTTGGCGGGCCGCATCGTTCCGGAGCTGCTTCAGGACGGCAGCATCCGAGTCGACATGGGAGCCCCCATTCTCGATTCTGAATCCATTCCCACCACCTTGGCTTGTGGCGAAAACGGCCTTGCCCAGGGCAACTTGGAAGTGGCTGGCAGCTCGTTTGCGGTCGGGGCGGCCGGCATGGGCAATCCCCACGTTGTGATCCCCGTTGACGACGTTGAGGCGGTGGATTTGGAGCGTTACGGCGCGGCATTCGAGGTTCACCCCGCATTCCCCGCCCGCACCAACGTTCATTTCGTCCAGGTAATCAGTCCGACACACCTGGTGATGCGGGTGTGGGAGCGCGGTGCGGGCCCCACCTTGGCCTGCGGCACCGGCGCTTGCGCCACCCTCGTGGTGGCCCATCTGCTTGGGCTGTCTGAACGCTGCGCGCGCCTCGACCTCCCAGGCGGCCCCCTGGAAATTGATTGGGATCAAGCCAGTGGTCATGTGTTTATGGCGGGGCCCGCTGTGGCTGTTTTTGACGGCGTCGTGACCCCAGAGCTCTGGGGTGATGAGCCCTTTGAACTCGAGGCCCCCGCTCCGGTGCAACAGCAACCAGACGCTTCGCCTGCAGTCGACTGCGCCAGCGTCTGCACCAATGGCTGCATACGGCCTGAAGCCTGCCCTTCAGCCGAAGCCCGGGCCCGGGTTGATGCCCTGCTCAACGGCAGCTCCCTCGATGACCTGGTGGCCTTGGCCACTAATTCCCTTGAATCGCGGATTCGCTCCCGCTTTGAGCGGGATACTTCCCAGGAAAGCTAGGTGGGCCATTCGGGCAGTCAGCTGCCAGCACTGGCCAGCTACTTCGACACCAGCGCCACCACTCCCACCGCTACTGAGGTGCTGGAGGCAATGTCCCTTGCCCAGGCCACGGCCTGGGCTAACCCCTCAAGCCTCCATGCCCCTGGCCTTGCTGCGGCAGAGCAGCTCGAACGCTCTCGCCTGAGCCTGGCCGAGGGGCTGGGCTGCGAGCTCGATGAACTGGTGGTGACCTCCGGTGGCACTGAGGCCATTCATCTGGCCCTGCTCGGTGCTGCTGCTGGCCTCAGCCCCGGCCGGTTGGTGATATCGGCGGTCGAGCATCCCGCCACGCTGGCGGCAGCTGCCCAACTGGAGCAGCGCGGTTGGAGCGTCCAAACCGTGCCGGTGGATAGGCAGGGATTGCTTGATCTCGACGCCCTCGCTGGCTTGCTCGTGCCTCCAACCCGTTTGGTCTCGGTGATCTGGGGGCAAAACGAGGTTGGCAGCCTCCAGCCGATTGAGGCGATCGGGGCACGTTGCCGGCGGGCGGGGGTGCTGCTGCATGTTGATGCGGTGCAGGTTCTGGGCCACCAGCCGATCACTTTTCGCCAGCTGCCCATTGATTTGTTGAGTGGGGCAGCCCACAAGTTGCAGGGCCCCAGGGGGGTTGGGTTGCTGCTGGTGCGTCGTGGCATTGCCCTCCAGGCCCAGCTTGGTGGTGGCGGCCAAGAGGGCGGCAGGCGAGGCGGCACCGAACCTGTGGTGCTGTTGAGCGGCTTCGCCAAGGCCCTGGAGCTCAGCTGTGCCACCCCCTCGCTGGCACCCCTGCGCGACTCCCTGCTGCATCGGTTTTTGTCCTTTCCCGGGGTGCGGTTGAGCGGTCCGCCCCCGGGCGACTCCCGCCTGCCTCACCACCTCAGTCTGCTGGTGGCTAGTGAGGCTGGCCTGCCGCTTTCCGGCCGCAACCTGGTTCGTGAGCTCTCCCGCCAGGGCTTCGCCCTGAGCAGCGGTTCGGCCTGCAGCAGCTTTGGATCGGCTGCCAGCCCCGTGCTCCGGGCCCTGGGCTACAGCGAGGCCGACGCCGCAAGTGGCCTGCGCATCAGCCTCGGGCCCTGGCACCGCGCCGCCGATCTGGACGCCCTGGTTCAGGCGCTGCAGAAGGCGCTTGCGGCCTCGGTAGCGTCT
>CAMDSS010000296.1 GCA_945907085.1 Cyanobium sp. NIES-981
GCCGTTGACCGTAATCCCGCTGGATAGGTCTGTCGTCGTGTCAACAGTGTTATCAAGGGTGATCGCCCCTTTGACACTGATGGCCCCATCCGCCGTGATCGCCCCACCCTTGGATTTAGCAACCAGCTGCACGCCGGAACCGGTGGCCGAGGTGCTGTCGGTGATGGCGGCCAAGGTGATGGCTTGCTTGGAACCGCTGGTGTTGTCCAGCGTCAAGGTGGGCGCCTGGCCCGAGCCTGTCACCTCGAAAGCGAGCGCTGCACTTTGGGTGATGGTGCCACTGGCCAGCACGGTGACGTCGTTCCCCGCGTTGATGGCGCCCTCGATGTCGGTCGTATTGATATTGGTTACGCCGGGCTCGTTTAGGGCGCTGGTCAGCGAGCCACCTGTAGAGCCACCCGCCGTGATGGTGACGTTGGTCGGGTCCAGCAACCACAGGCCATTGCGCCCCATTGGCGCCTGGGTTGACACCTTGATGCCATCGACCCGCAACAGGCGGCCCGAGGTTTCGATGCGGCCGCCGTCGCCACCGTTGCGCCCACCTTCGGCGCGGAGAGTTCCTGCCACCGAGGTCACACCGGTTGGATGGCCTAAATCACTCCAGGCCACCACCGTGCCACCCTTGCCCCTGTTGGTGGCACTGGCATCGAGCACCGCCCCCGATTCCACCGTGGTGCTGAGGGCCTGACCGAGGGAAGGTTGACTATTTTGCCAGCTGCCACCCACCAGGATTTGGCCGCCACCGCCATCGCCGCGGGCATCGAGCTGGGCACCGGCCTTCACCCTGATCTGGGGGGCCTGAACCGTAATCACACCGCCACTGGCCCCTGGTGCGCTGCTGCTCACATCGAGTTTGCCGGCCAGGTTGATGTGGCCCGCACTGGTGATGGCAATGCTGGCCGGTTGGGTTCCCAGCAATTGGGCCCCATTCGAGGCCTCAATCAACCCGCCGAGGTCGACCGTGCCGGAGACCAAAGCGGCCGCATCACCGGCACTGATGCGCACATGGCTCGCTGCAATCGTGCCCCCATGGGTAATCGAGCCAGCCACCCCCGGGGACAGGGCCACGGAGAGGAGGCCGTCGCCACTCACATCCAAACTGGCCGCGGTGCCCGAGGCCAGCTGGACGCTGCCAAGCTTGGCCCGGATCTGGCCCTGGTTGACCACGTTGGGGGCCAGCAGGGCGGCATAGCCGCCATCGGCCACAGCAATCGTGCCCTGGTTAATCACCGTGGCGCCAGAGTCAGCGCTGCCGCTGTGCTTCAACGTCAGTAAGCCGTTGTGAAGGAAGGCGGTGGGATCGGCCTGGAGGGTGGTGGCCGTGAAGGCGGCCGTGTTAATCACGCCCGTGGGGCCCACCAGGATTCCGGCCGGGTTAACCAACACCACCCGCCCATTGGCATCGAGGCGGCCGTGGATTTCGGTGATATTGCCGTTGGTGATCCGTCCCAGCAGGGCACTGCTGGCATCGGGCTGGCGGATCTGCACCCGTTCGCTGGCGCCGATGTTGAAGCTGGCAAAATCAGCGGCGGCCCGGGCCGTCCCCTGGGTGATCACCAGCGAGCTGGGGTCGGGCTGGCTCAGCTGCAGCTGGCCGCCTGTCACCACCATCCCTTCTGGCAGGGCCAGGGCCGCACCGGCCCCGCCCACGATCACCACAACCGCTGCTGCGGTCGTGGCGGCCTGGCTAGCCAGCTCCCGCGACCACCCTTGGGGTTGGCTTGCAGGGGCCTTGGTGCTCCGGTTGCGCAGCTGTTTCCTTGTCATCCGTTTGCTCCTGAAGTGGTGGTTGCTGTTGCAGTGCTGGTGGCCAGGCTCACGGCTCCACTGGCTGCAAGTTCGTCCCTTAGGGCTCCCTGGTAGGCGGCTCGGGCCGCATCCAATTGGCGTAACCGAAATTCGAGCTGGCCCCGTTCCTGATGGGCCCGCAGCAGGTCATTGACGTAAAGCCTCGCCTGGTCTGGGATCTGTTCGATCGCGTAGGCGGTGGCGTCGATCGTCAACAGGGCCTGTTGGACGAGGTCACCGCTAGTGACGGGCTCATGGGGCCTTAAACCGGCCCGATCCACTTCGTCCTTGAGCTGGTTCACCACGGTGGTTTCCATCGCCAGAAATTGGCGATAGCGATGTTGCAGGTCCGTCCACTCTTGGTGGGTTCGCACAAAATCATTGCTCAACACCTTGGCGCGATCACTTAGGGCCCCATAGGCATAGGCCTTGTCATCGATTAAGAGGGTTGGCTCTTGCGGCTGGTCAGACTCTGGACTGGTGTTGGCAGGGTTTGGGGGGGAGCTCATGGGAATCGTTGAGGGACATCGGCGGCTTGGAAAGGGGAAGAATTAATGGTGGACCAATTGACCTGGGGCTTAGAAATTAATCCCAGCTCGGAAATACACAATGGAGTTGGCTGGGCCATCGCGTCCAGCGATGTTGGTTCCAAGCTGTACGGAAGCGGGGATTGCCAAGCCGAATTCAAAGGAGCTATTCGGGCTGAATGATCCCCTTAGGCCGAGGCCGTAACTCGCTGCAGATTGGGAACTTTGGGGGCTGCTGCCGGCCTGTTGGGACAAGCTGCCAAAGTCGCCGAATACAAATGGGGTCAGGGTGGTCTTACCGGCGTAAAAGGTGTAGGAATAGTCCAAGCCGGCAGCCACCCCTTGGTCGGCAATTAGGAAGGTGCTGCGGTAGGCGCGACCCAGAAAGGGACCGCCATAGCTGAAGTCTTCCGGCGACGGAATCGGTGTGCCAGCGAGTTGGGCCATCCCCCTGAAGCTGAGGAAGCCATTGGTTTGGCCGATGCGTTGCTGGTGCAGCAGGGTCAGCCGGGCTGAGAAGAAGCTCGTGCTACCCAAGGGGTTGGCCAGGGCTGGATCCCCAGACACCACCTGGGCATTCCAGATTGGCAGTCCCTGGCTCAGTTGAAGACCCGCATAGCTGGCTGAAGACGGAGTGCTGCGAGTGGCATCGAGGCCCAGCCGCAGCACCCGCAGGCGGGTATCGCTGGATTGCACCTGGGTGCCATCGAAGTAGAGGTTATTGGTGCTGTTCTGCATGTCGGCCTGCAGGGACAGGTTGGCCGTGGCGCGGCGACTCAGGAGCAGTGGATAGCGCAGGGCTAGGCTGGCCAAATTG
>CAMDSS010000297.1 GCA_945907085.1 Cyanobium sp. NIES-981
CGAAGGTTTTGAAGGGCTCCCAGCGCGTCGCTCAGATCGTCGGCCAGGGCAAGGCCAAAACTGGCTTGATCCTCGCCAAGCTCCAGGGCTTGGAGCAGGTGCTGGCGTTGCTCGGCTCCCCAATGGGTGGGAACGGCCAAGCGCAGCACGCCATTCAGGTGGCTGAGGGGCATGGCTCCCCACTCCATCCAGTTCTGGGGAGACTGCGGCCCTTCCGCTTGGATCAACTGGCGGTCGGCTTTGCCCAGGTCGTTCGGTGCGAGGACGGGTTGCTGGAGCAGCAATTCCACCTCAAACCTCTGCTGCTCCCGGCTGATGGCGTCTGGAACCGGTCGCGATTGGGAAAGGGTCATGGGCAAAAGGTGCGGGCTTCCGCCGCTTGTGGGAGGTGCGCATTGCCCTCCAACATGTCTAAATCTGAATTGTGCCCCCGTCAGCCATGAGCGGTGACTTCTCCATGAGCGGTGACAGCAACGGCGAGACCAATCTCGAGCCGACCACCCAGAGCGTCTTCGATCCCAATGCCGAGGCCTCGGGCGAGAGCCCGTCTGAAGGGGCCCCAAGCGATAACGCTGGCGACTCCGGCCTCCCCCCAGCAGACGAGGCTGGATCTGGAGATCGGGCCTCCCAGCTCGAGGGCCAGCTCGCTGCCTTGCGGGCAGAGCACGAAGCCCTCAACGGCCAGTACATGCGTCTGGCTGCCGATTTCGACAACTTTCGCAAGCGCCAGAGTCGCGATAGCGACGACCAGCGGCTGCAGATCACCTGCACCACCTTGGGAGAAATTCTGCCGGTGGTCGACAACTTCGATCGGGCCCGTCAGCAGCTCAATCCCCAGCACGAGGAGGCCCAGGCGCTGCACCGCAGCTACCAGGGCCTCTACAAGCAGCTGGTGGATGTGTTCAAGCAGCTGGGGGTTTCACCGATGCGGGTGGAGGGTGAGGCCTTTGATCCCAGCCTCCATGAGGCCGTGCTGCGCGAGCCCAGTGATGACCATCTCGATGGGGTGGTGATGGAGGAGCTGCAACGGGGTTACCACCTCAACGGCCGGGTGCTGCGCCATGCCCTGGTGAAGGTTTCGATGGGTCCTGGTCCCGCTGGCGGTGCAGCGCCTGAGGCCCAAGCCGACGCCCCTGGGGAGCAGGTCGGCTGATGGCCGATTACTACGACCTGCTTGGGGTGAGCCGTGATGCTGATCCCGAAACCCTGAAGCGCTCCTACCGGCGGCTGGCGCGCCAGTACCACCCTGATGTCAACAAGGATCCGGGTGCCGAAGACAAGTTCAAGGAGGTCGGCCAGGCCTACGAGGTGCTCAGCGATCCCCAAACCAGGGCCCGCTACGACCAGTTCGGCGAGGCGGGTCTCGGCGGTGGCGGCGGCATGCCCGACATGGGCGACATGGGGGGGTTTGCCGACCTGTTTGAAACTTTTTTCAGTGGCTTTGGTGGGGCCCAGCAGGGCGGTGGCGGGCAGCGGCGGCGGGGGCCGCGCCAGGGCGATGACCTGCGACTCGATTTAACGATCAGCTTCCAGGAGGCCGTTTTCGGCATCGAAAAGGAGGTGCAGATCCGTCACTTGGAAACCTGCACCACCTGCAAGGGATCGGGGGCCAAGGCCGGCAGCGGACCCACCACCTGCAGCACCTGCAGTGGGCAGGGTCAGGTGCGCCGGGCCACGCGCACGCCCTTTGGCAGCTTCACCCAGGTAGCGCCATGCCCGAGCTGTGAGGGCTCAGGTCAAGTGATTGCTGATCCCTGTAATGCCTGTGGGGGCCAGGGTTTGCAGCAGGTGCGCAAAAAGCTTCGGATCAATATTCCCGCCGGTGTCGACACCGGCACCCGCCTACGGGTGGCCAACGAGGGCAACGCGGGCCAGAGGGGTGGTCCGTCGGGGGATCTGTATGTGTTCCTCAGTGTTCAATCCCACGGCCAACTCAGGCGGGAAGGGATCAATATCGCTTCAGAAATCAGCCTGAATTATCTCCAGGCGATTCTCGGCGACACCATTGAGGTGGAAACGGTGGATGGGCTCGAGGAGCTCAAAATCCCCCCGGGAACCCAACCGGGGACCGTGCTGACCCTCACCGGCAAGGGGGTGCCAAAGCTTGGCAACCCTGTGGCCCGGGGCAACCATCTCTTCAGTGTGAAAGTGCTGTTGCCCACCAAGCTCAATGCAGAAGAAAAGGAGCTTCTGCAGCAGTTGGCCTCCCATCACACCACCAAAGGTCAGAAGCACCCCCACAAGAGCGGCCTGTTTGGCGGTTTGTTCGGTTAGGGGTGGCGGATCCCCAGGCGGATCTGGATTTGCGGGGCACCCCTTGTCCGCTCAACTTCATTCGCACCCGCCTGGCCCTCGAGAAGATTCCCCTGGGAGCTGGATTGGTGGTGGATTTGGATCGGGGAGAACCGGAGCAGATGGTGGTTGAGGGGCTGCGGGGTGAGGGCCATCGCGTCAGCGTGGGACCCCATCCCGGCTGTGTTGATGCGGTCCGGCTTGGGATTACGCGCCTGGGGACCCCAGGCGATGCAATCACAGGTCATGCAATCCCCGGCCATGGCGGTTGAGGCCCTGCCGGGCTTGGTGGTGGCCATGGTGGCCAACTTTTGTTGGGTGGCCTTGGATCAAGCCGGTCCCGGAGGGGTGGAGCGCCTGTTGTGCACCCGGCGAACCCGCCTGGGCAAAAGTGGCCAGACCATTTGCGTGGGGGATCGGGTCCGGGTGGATGGGGTCGACTGGGCCCAGGCCCGGGGGGCCGTGGCGGTCCTGGAGCCGCGCCAGAGCCTGTTGAATCGCCCGGCTGTGGCGAACGTGAGCCTGGTGGTGGTGGTGGTGGCGTTGGCCGAGCCAACCCTCGATCCGCTGCAGCTCACCCGGTTTTTGATCACGGCTGAGAGCACCGGTCAACCGGTGCTGTTGGTGTTCTCCAAGGCGGATTGCCTGCCGGTAGAAGAGGTGGAAGCCTGGCGAACCCGTGCCGCCGCCTGGGGCTATCCAGCCCTGGTGATCTCCTCCCAGAGCGGGATCGGCCTAGGCGCCTTGAGCGAGCGCTTGGCAGAACCGGGGATTGCGGTGCTGTGTGGCCCCTCCGGGGTCGGTAAAAGCAGCCTG
>CAMDSS010000298.1 GCA_945907085.1 Cyanobium sp. NIES-981
TGCAACTTGCCCTGCACGGCCACGGTCTCCCCGAGGGGGGCCACCAAGCTCCACACCAACAACAGGGCCGTGCCGCCCACAAAGCTCCAGACGATCACCGTGGAAGCCCGCGGGCTCTTGCGCAGCAGCACGGGCTGGTTGAACTGCCAACTGTCGCTGGCCTGGGGCCCTGGGCTACCAGGTGGGCCAGGTTCTGGACCAAGGCGCTTGGTTTCACCATCTCCGACCAGGTCCACCGGGGGCTTGGGTGGGGCCAACTGGTCCGGTTGCTTGGGCGACGGGGAAGCCATGTCAGAGACCCTGCTCATGTTGTTGGCTCTGGTAAAGGGCGTAGTACCAACCCATGCGGGCCATCAACACCTGGTGGGTTCCGGCCTCCATCACGGCCCCCCGGTCCATCAAAACGATCATGTCCGCCGGCTGAACCGTGGTCAGCCGGTGGGTAATGAAGAACACGGTGCGCCCGCGGAAGGCCTCCAAGAGGTTGAGGCACACCTGCCTTTCGGTGCGGGCATCGAGGGCACTGGTGGCCTCATCGAGGATCAGCATCCGCGGGTTCTGCAACACCGCCCGGGCCAGGGCCAGCCGCTGCCGCTGACCGCCCGAAAGACCCGCACCCCTCTCCCCCACATCGGAGTTGTAGCCCTTGGGCAAGCCCATGATGAAGTCGTGGGCACAGGCAATCCGGGCTGCCCCGATCAGTTCGGCGGCGCTGGCATCGGGCTTGACCAGCAACAGGTTGTCGCGAATGGTGCCGTCGAACAGCACGGTGTCCTGGGGCACCACACCGATCTGGCGGCGCAGGGAATACAGCTCAACTTTGTTGATATCAAGCCCATCGACGAGCACCCGCCCCGCATTAGCCCTGTAGAAGCGTGGCAACAACTTCAACAGGGTGCTCTTGCCGCTACCGGAGCCACCAACCAAGCCCACAAACGATCCCGTGGGCACTTCAAGGTTAACACCATTCAGGATCGGCTCCTGGTCTTCGCTATAGCTGAACACAACGTCGACAAACTGAACCCGACCCACCATCGGTGGCATCGGAATATTCTGGGATTCGGCCTGGCTTTGCTCCGTTGGCCGGTCAACCACGTCGGCCACCATCTGCAGGGAGGCCGTGGATTGCTGGAATTGCTGCCAGGTCTGCACCATCTTCACCAGGGGCCCGGTGATGTAGCCACTGAGGATGCGGAAGGCGATAAAGCCGCCGAGGGAGATTTGGTTGCGCATCACCAGGAAGATGCCAACCCCAACCACGACCAAGCTGTTGAGGTCTTGGATAAACCCGGCGAGATTGCCGAGGGCCTCCCGGGTCACCTTGAGCTTGAAGTCCTCGCCGATAAACCTGGAGTAGCGGTTCTGGAATTCCCAGCGGGTTTTGAGCTCGGCGTTTTGGGATTTAATCGTCTGAATCCCGGTGATCGATTCGTTGAGATAGGAATAGGTTTTCACCGCCTCCCCCATGCTGCGGTTGATCTGGCCGCGCACCACCGGGTTGCTGACAATCGCCAAAATCAGCATCAACGGCACCGTGGCCAAGGTGGCCAGGGTCAACGGGATGCTCAAGCTGAGCAGGACCGCCAGATAGAGGAAGCTGAACAGGAAGTCCACCGTGGTGGTGATGCTCTGGCCCACCAGGAATTCCCGCAGCCGATCCAGCTGGTGGAAGTAATGGATCACCTGGCCCACCGGGCGGCTATCGAAAAACCCTTGGGGAAGCCGCACCAACTGATCCAGGATCGTCGACTTGGTGGCCTGGTCGATGCGGTTGGCGGTATCGGTAAAGATGTAGCCGCGCAGGGTCTTCAAGACCCCCCGAACCACCGCAGCCAAGAGCAGCACCGAGGAAATGCTGACCAGGGCATTGAGGTTGTCTTGGTGGATCACCTGGTCGATTAACTGCTGCAGCCCAAGGGGCGTCACCAGGTTGAGCAGATTGATCACCGTGGAGAGGGCCAGCACTTCCACCAGGGAGCGCCGGTGCTCCTTCAGGTAGGGGCCATACCAGGCCCAACTGAAGCGCTGCTGTTTGGCGTCATCCTTGCGCTGGAGCAGCAGCAACGGCACCTTGCCGCCCAGGGCTTGGGCTAGCTCGGCTGCGGGCACGCAGATCGGCCCCAGCTCGGGCTCCAGCAACCGCAGCCGACCATCAGGCTCCACCCCCTCGAGGATCGCGAACTGACCGTCGCGCTCCAGCACCGCCGGCACCGGGACCCGCACCAGCCGGTCCATCGGCAAGGGCGCCAACATCACCCGCAGCCCCAAGGCATCCAGAAGCTCGCCTAGGTGCACCAGGGTCAGGTGGTCCTGGCGCTGCAGCATGGCGATCACCCGATCCCCCAAGGCGTCGCGGTTGATCGGCACATCGAAGTAGTTGGCCAGCGCGGTGCAGATCGCCATGGGGATCTCCTTCGGCCCACTGGCCCGGCGCAGGGAGAGCTCCCCGGGCATGGTGGGGGTCGGAGGGGGAGGCTCGGGGGACAGGGCATAGGCCCCACCCCCGTCAACGGCCCCCTGGAGCGGCCTGGCCGCCAACGCCCCAGGGGCGCGCCCAATCACCAAGGTCTCGGCCCCGGTCGGCATGGCCGGGGGAGCTTGACCACCGTGGAGCGGTAGCCCAATCCAGCGCACCCATGGGCTGCCGAGCTCGGGCGCGACCGCGCTCTGGCCCTGGAGCCAGGGCTGGCCCAGCCCGCCTCCACTACTGAAGAACCAGTCGCAATCAGCGGCCAAGTCAGGGGCGTGGCCCTTGGGCGGCAAGCTGCGCACCCGGATCTGCCGCAGCACGGTCGACCAGTCGTGCTGGGTCAGCAATGGACTGGCCTGCTCCCGGCCCACCGCTGCCAACACGTGGTGCAACTCCGCCGCTGAGCCGTGGTTGGCATACCACTCCTGCAACGCGCCTTTCTCCTCGAGCCCATGGCGCCAAACCCCGGCAGCCAGCGCCAACACCTCCGCCTCGGTGGAAGCCCGCAGATGCTCACAGGGGTCGTGGCGGAGCAGGCTGCTCCAACCACAGCTATCCCCCTGCTGCAGGGTTTCCACCGTGTGCAATTCGCCATCGAGGGGGTCCA
>CAMDSS010000299.1 GCA_945907085.1 Cyanobium sp. NIES-981
CCTGGGCCCGTCAGGCGGTGCAGGAAGCTGCAGCTCTAACGGTGTGATCACCGGTGTGATCGCCCATCACCTGCTGCTCTGCGCCACCCCCAGCAAGGCCCTCTGCTGCCCCGATCCCAGCCTTGGCCTGGCCAGCTGGGAAACCCTGAAGCGCCTGGTGCGGGAGTTGGGCCTGGAGAAGCCCGATCGCCCAGGCGGTGTGGTGCTGCGCACCAAGGCCGACTGCCTGCGCATCTGCGCGGCGGGGCCGGTGCTGCTGATCTGGCCGGAGGGGATCGTCTACGGCGGTGTCACGGCGGAGCGGATCGAGCGGATCGTGCACGAGCACGTGATTGGCGGCCATCCGATCGAGCCCTGGATCGTGCAACGGCAGCCGTTTCAAGGCTTGTCCCAAGCACCAACTCCCCAACCCCTAGGACCCCAACCACCAGCTCGCTAGGCCACCAGAGCGCTGAGCCACTGGACAGCCACTGCATCACTCCAGGAGCCCAGCGGCCCATCCCCCACCCCGTGGAAACCGTTGTGGCCGCCCTTGGCTGGGATGCAAACCTCCATCCCCCTTTGGGTCCCCCCATTCACCCCTGGATTCAGCCCTGATACGAGCTGATGGAGGGCATCCACGGGTACCCAAGGGTCGTCGGCGGCATGCACCAGCAACAGCGGAGCCCGGCGGGGCGATTGGTCGTTGAGCAGGCTGGCCAGTGGACTGGCTTCGGCGTAGTAGTGATCCACCGAGTGATAGCCCCAGCGGGGCGCGGTGATCGCCGCATCGAAGGCGCGAATCGTTCTTGGCCCGCCCCCCACCAGCAAGGCCTGGCGCTCCTGGCCGCTCACACCAAAGGGATCGGCGAGGGTTTGGGCCACCAGGCGCTGCAGCAACCAGCGTTGGTAGACCCAATTGCGGGGCCGCCCAATGGCCTTGGAGCAGGCGGCGAGATCCAGCGGGCTGCTCGCCGTGACCAGGCCATCGAGGGCCTGGGGTTGCTCCCGCAACGCGTTGAGCAGCATCGTGCCCCCCAGCGACAGCCCCACCCCCAGGAGCGGTAGGGAACCGGCCATGGCCCGCGCCTTCGCCACCACCGGCAGCAAATCGGCATTGCAACTGGCCGCATAGGTGCCGGCCGCCAGGGCCCGGCCTGGCCCGGCCCCCCGCAAATTGAGGCGCAACACGGCAAAACCGGCCCGTTGCAGGCACAAGGCTTGGCGGCGCACCCCCTCCCGGGCACTGCTGCCTCCCAAGCCATGCACCACCAGGACCAGGCCCTTGGCCGGTCCGGTGATGGGCGGATCATGCAGCGCCACAAGGCGCCCTCCCCGGCCAGGCGCCCCAGGCCCCGTTCCAGGACCAGGCCCCGAGGAGATTGGCTCGAGACCAATGGTGATCGGTTCGCCCCGATCGGCGGGCAGGGGCAGCGGGCGGATGGTGTCCCGCAGGGTTTGTAGATCGGGCCCAAGCCAGGGCCAGCGCTCCTGAAACGAGGCCGCAGATCGCACCATCGCCACCGATTCCCCCCCAGGCCAGCCACCTTGGCACCCCTGGGATGCCACCAGAGCCTGGAGTGGCCATCGGCGCGCAGGGCCCTGGCTGGTCACAATGGAGTTATGGCTCCCCCCTCCTTTGACCTCGGCTTGGGTGTAGCCAAGCGCCAAGCGCTACCTGCGTTGCGCTTGCAACCCAGGCAGTGGCAGAGCCAATTGGTCCAGCTGTTACGGGCGCGCCTGGGCCAACAAGCCACCAATGGAAACGCCGCTGATGTATTGATCCATGCCGGACCCGGGGCCGGCAAAACCCTGGGGGCCCTGTTCAGCTTCGACAAGCTGCACCAGGAACAGCGGCTGGATCGCTTTGTGGTGTTCTGCCACCGCAGCTCGATTGCCAACCAGTGGCACCAGGCCGCAGAGCGCCTCGGCCTGCGCCTACTCCCCTGGGATCCGGAGCTGGGGCTTGGGGCCCTCCCCAAAAGCGACGACTGGCATGGCCTGCTGCTCAGTTACCAGAGCGCGGGCCGCCATCGTCAACGGCTGCAGCAGGAACTCCCTAAGGCAGGGATTGGCCGCTGGATGGCCATTGCCGATGAGGTGCACCACCTTGGCTTGGACCCCGACGAACCGGAGGCCGCTGCCTGGGGCCATGCCTTCAGCCACCTCACCGCAGGCGCCCAGCTGCGCCTAGGCCTCACTGGCACCCCGTTTAGGGCCGACAACCTGGCCTTTTGCGCCGCCAGGCGGGTGAAGGTGCGCGAAGGCCAGCAGATCATTGAGCGCATCGCCCCCGACCTGAGCGTCGAACCACGCCAGCTGATTGCCGCAGGAGATGTGCGCCCCCTCGAATTTCGCTTCCAGGACGGCTGGGTGGAACATGGCCGCCGCCACGAACCGGGCGACACCGAAACCTCCCCCCTCTCGGCGGAGAGCCGGGAAAGCTGGCGCTCCCGCAACCTGCGCCGGGCGATTCGCCTCGGCGACAGCAGCAGCATCGCCCTGCGGCTCCTACTCAATGCCCGGCGGCGACTTGAACGGGTTCGCAGCGTCCATCCCGAAGCTGGCGGACTGGTGATCGCCCGGGACATCGCCCATGCCCGCCAACTCACGGCCCTGCTCGCCGAAGAAGGCGATCGGGTGCAACTGGTGCACTCCCAGGATGCCGATGCCGCAAACCGGCTGATGGCCTTTCAAGCAGGTGAGGGCGATTGGCTGGTGAGCATCGACATGTGCTCCGAAGGCTTCGACGCACCGCGCCTGCGGGTGGTGGCCTACCTCACCACCGTGGTGACCCGCAGTCGTTTTGTTCAGGCGATCACCCGAGCCGTGCGCATGGACAGCACCCGCTCCTCGATCGAAGCGATCCCCAGGGACGCTTCCTACGTCTTTGCACCGGCCGACCCCCTGCTGATCAGCTACGCCCGCAGCTGGTCCCTGTGCGAGCCCTACCTGGTGAGGCCCAAGGTGGTTGCCGCCGATACGGCCCTTGGTGGACCGGGGGGAGGCAGCGGCCTTCCCCTGGAAGCGATCCAAGAACAACTCGGCGCCGTGATCCGAATGGGTGGGCCTGAATTAC
>CAMDSS010000300.1 GCA_945907085.1 Cyanobium sp. NIES-981
GAGGCCTCCGAGGGCGCAATTACGTAGTAGGTGGCGATGCCGTCGTTGAAGCGGGGGCAGCTCACATCCACCAGCTCGCAGCCCAAGGCCTCGAGCTGGGCTGCGGCCGCCAGCACCGCAGCCTTCACCTGGGGATCAAGGCCCTCAGCCTCGAAGCACTCGCGCACCATGCCCACCCTCAAACCAGCAACAGGCTGGTCAAGGGCGGCGACGTAATCAGGCACCGGGGCCTGCAGGCAGGTGGCATCGCGCGGATCCGCACCGGCGATTACCTGCAGCAGCTCGGCCGCATCCGCCACCGAGTTGGTGAACGGGCCTACCTGGTCGAGGGAGCTGGCAAAGGCGACCAGGCCGTAGCGGCTGACGCGGCCATAAGTGGGCTTCAATCCCACCACTCCGCAGAAGG
Source organism: Cyanobium sp. NIES-981 (assembly GCA_945907085.1). GTDB lineage: Bacteria > Cyanobacteriota > Cyanobacteriia > PCC-6307 > Cyanobiaceae > Cyanobium_A. The sequence continues at coordinate 407 of CAMDSS010000300.1, forward strand.
AGGCGGGCTGGCGAATCGACCCGCCGGTATCGGAGCCAAGGGCAGCGATGCACTCGCCTGCAGCCACTGCGGCGGCGCTGCCACCGGAGCTACCACCAGGCACCCTCTCAGGATTCCAAGGGTTGCGGCTGGGGCCGAAGGCTGAGGTCTCGGTGGAGCTGCCCATGGCGAACTCATCGAGGTTTGTCTTGCCAAGCAAGACAGCTCCCGCCTGCCAGAGGCGGTCGGTAACAGTGCTCTCGTAGGGGGGAACGAAGTGCTCCAGCATGCGGCTGGAGCAGGTGGTGGTAACCCCCTTGGTGCAGAGGTTGTCCTTGATGGCCAGAGGAATACCTGCCAGGGGTGGCAAAGCTTCTCCAGCGGCGCGGCGGGCGTCGATACGGTCCGCATCTGCCCTGGCCCGCTCGGAGGTTATCTCTAGATAGGCGTGAACAATGGGATCAACCGCCTGGATGCGGGCCAGATGGTGTTCGGTGAGTTCACGGGCTGAAACCTCACCCTTCTCCAGTTGTTGACGCCATTCAGCAATCCCCTGTTCGCGCGAATCAGCGATCCCCATCAACCCTGTGGCCAGTTGAATTGGACGCTATCAGCCAGCGGCAACGGCCCCTAGGCCTCAGTCGAGCTCGGTGAGCGGTTCGCCCCTACGGGTGCGGATTAACTGGTGATCCAGAGAGCCGGGAGATTCGGCCCGGAGGTCGTTGAGAAAAGCCGGCAGCTGGCTTTCCAGAGTGCCGCGCCGCACGAAGGGGCCAAACCAATAAACAGCGTTGGGAGAGTGGGTTTCTACCCGTGCCCACCAGGCCAGGCCCAAACCATTGGCGCAGCTGCGCACTGGCCACAGCAGGGGATTCATGGGGCAGGAGCGGCTTGTTGTCCATTCTGCCCGGCGTCGGTACCGGGACTGAAGGGGGGCGTCACAGTTGAATATCCCCAAGGAAACCAGATCTGGCGTCTGGCTCCATGCCCAGGTCAATGCCCGATTCCTGGTTGGCCGGAATCTCGGCAACAATCTGCTGCTCTGCCACTTGTTCTGCCGGTTGCTCTGGCTGATCGGCTGGCCGAATTTCTGACTCCAGCTCAGGCTGTTGATGATCCAAAAGCTCAGCAGAGGCATCCGGCTTGCTAGCGGGCAGTTGCTGCGCTGCTGCAGAACTCGTTTCGGCTGCCGCGGGCTCGTGCTCAGGCTCGGGGCTAGCGGCTGGAGCGGGCAGCTGGGGGCGCACCAAACGGGGCGCGGGCTGGGAACCAGTCAAACCCTTCATCCAGCCACGCCGTGCCACCTCGTAGAGCAGCAGGGCGGTAGCCACAGAGGCGTTAAGGCTTGGTGTGGCGCCACGCAGGGGAATGCGCACCAGCTGATCGCAGTTGCGGCGGGTGAGCATGGAGAGACCATCACCCTCAGAGCCGGTGACTATGACCAAAGGCCCCTCTAGATCAGCCTCCTCCAGGCTGACGGTGCCCTCGGCTGCCAGACCCACCACTCGATAACCCTCCTGCTTGAGGGTGTCGAGGGCGCGATTGAGGTTAACCACCCGTGCCACAGGCAAGTGCTCAAGAGCACCTGCTGCAACCTTGGCCACCGAGCCGGTGAGTCCAGCGCTGCGGCGCTGAGGCAAAACCAGGCCATGGGCACCAAGGGCTTCGGCACTGCGCACAATCGCGCCGAGGTTCTGGGGATCAGTAAGACCGTCTACCGCCATCAGCAAGGCCGGCTCGCCAATGGTTGCGCAGCCTTCCATCAGGGTCTGCAGATCAAGGGTCTCCGCTGCCGCTGTCTGCAGGGTGATGCCCTGGTGCACGGCACCACCGGTGAGCTGACCCAGACGCGCCCAGGTGACCTCCTCAACCAGCACACCCGATGCCTTGGCTTCTCGCAGTAGCTGCAGAAACTTGGGGCTGAAGCGCATTTCTGGAGTGCACCAGACGCGATGAATGGGTCGACCGCTCTCAAGCGCCGCCTGGGCTGGATGCCGGCCCCAGATCAAATCGGCGCTGGGATCGACACTGTGGCGCTCCGCATCACCGCTGGGGGGCAGGCTGTCGGCGTCGACAATCAGCGGCTTGCCAGCAAACCTGCCAGGCGCGGGGCGGCCCCCTCCATCAAAACGTCGGCCATCAGGGCGACCGCCCCCTTCAAAGCGACCCCCACCTTCAAAGCGACGGCCATCGGGGCGACCCGAGTCGGGGCGGCGGCCCTGGGGACGACCTTCAAAGCGGCCCCCGGGACGCCGCTCGTAGGGCTTGCTGTCTGAGCCAGAGCGATCGCTGGAAAAACGGGGAGCAGGCGGACGGTCGAAGGAGGGACGCTCACCGTCACCACGCCGTTCAAAGGGGCGGCGCTCTCCGCGACTACTGGGGCGCTCGGCTGACCCATCGCGGCGGGGCTGGAAGCGGGATACACCCCGGGGGGCGGGACGTGCACCGGTCTCGCGCCGGGGATCCCGATCTCTTGGCCCTTCTCGGCCCTCACGGCCTTCTCTTCCCTCACGGCCCTCCCGGCCTTCACCAGCTCCATCGCGGCGCCATTCAGGCTTAGGACCGCTGAAGCGGGGTGGGCGGCCAGCCCCGCGGGCGCCGCCCCCCGTCCGCTTCTCGGGACGGCGTTCAAATCGTGGGCTCATGGCGTTGTCTGCAGG
>CAMDSS010000301.1 GCA_945907085.1 Cyanobium sp. NIES-981
TGCGCCAGGCCCTTGACCAATCCAGCGCAAGGGAAGACGCCAGTGAGAAGGGAGAAGACGACTCCGCGTTCCAGGGGGATCCAGCCAGCTGGCTCAAGCTGCACCGGGGCCAGGGGCTGTTGCCTCCGCTGGCTGCGGGCAACCTGGAGGCCATCACCCTGGCCCAACGCTGGCAGAGCCTGCACGCCAGCCTGGCCGCTCTGGGGGAGCCGCAGCACCTGGTGTTGCGCTGGGGGCCGTGGCAGTGCGAGCTCGAGCAACGGGGTTCGAGCGTAGTGTTGCTGCATACCGCCCAAGCCCGCAGCCGCCATGGCCTGGAGCTATGGCTCCAGCTTTTGGTTGCCAGCGCCAGCGGCCTCAGCCCGGGCCAAGGGGTCCTGGTGGCCCGGGGCGAGAAGGGTTTTGGCTCTGTCCTTCACGTGAACAGCCCCAGCGCCGAAGCGGCCCAGGCCGAGATCGAACGGCTGGCCCTGCTGCGGCAAACCTGGCGCGACCAGTGCTGGCCCCTACCGCCCCAAACCGGCTGGGTCTACGCCGAAGCCGAGCACCGCAAGCCGGGTAGCGGCCTGGTCAAGGCGATCGCCTGCTGGGAGGGCGGCATCGGCAGGAGGGGCGAGCGGGACGATTCCGAACACAGCCTGTGTTTTGGCAGCGCCATGGCCGGCCCGGAGCTGCTCACACCCGAGGCGTTGGCCCTGGCCACGGAGCTCTACGCGCCCCTGTTGGAGCACCTGCGATGAGGGACCCATCAGCCGGCCTAGCCGCTTTTAACGCCAACAGCTTTCCCCTCGATCCGGGCCTTCGACTTCTGGAGGCCAGTGCCGGCACAGGCAAGACCTTTGCCCTGGCCCACCTGGTGTTGCGCCTGGTCGCCGAAGCGGAGCTCAGCCTGGCTCAAGTGCTGGTGGTCACCTTTACCGATGCCGCGGCCGCCGAACTGCGCGACCGGATTGGCCAACGGCTGCAACAGGCCCTGGCCTGCCTGCAGGAGCCGGGCCTCGCCCCCCCGGATCCGGTGTTGGCCACCTGGCTCCAGCCCCTGATGGCCCAAACCAAGGCCCTGCAAGCCCGGTTGCTGCTGGCCCTGGAGGAGCTCGATAGCGCCGATATCACCACCATCCATGGGTTCTGCCGCCGCACCCTGCAACGCCAGGCCCTTGAAGCCGGCCTTCCCCCGGCCCTGCAGCTGGAGAGCGATAGCGGCCCCCTGGTGCGCCAAATCGCCCATGACTACTGGCACCAGCAGGTTCTGCCCCTGCCCGACCACCTCTTTGAAGGTGTGAGGAGCCGGCTCAAGGGGCCTGAAAGCCTCGAGCCCCTGCTGCTCCAACTCGATGGCGATCCGGCGCTGCAGCTGGACCCCTTACCCGCTGACCTCGATGGCGGAGCGGCCCTTGCACCCCAGCTTGAGGCGTTCTGGAGCGATTGCTGGCGGCACTTTCGTGATCGATGGAGCAACCAAGGCCAGGCCCTGGAAACAAACCTGCGCAGCGCCGCCGCCGAGTGGCGCGCTCTGGGGGCCAAGAGCACCACGCCCTACAGCCCCAAGCCCACCAAGGACCGGGTCGGGCTGCTCGAGGGCTGGATTCAGGCCATGGGCGCAGCGGGTCACTACGGGACCACCTCGGCCCAGGAGCTGCTCACCCAGTACTTCCACCCCGGCGCCTTTTTGAAGGTGGCGCGGCCGATCGAGGCCCCGGCCAAGGGAGAACCTTCGCTGCCCAATCCAGAGCTGATGCAGGCCATTGCCGCCCTGGTGGAGGGGCCCACCGAACGGCTCCTGCTCCACGCCTGTCACTGGGGCCGGGCCCAAATCAAGCAACGGCGCCAACGCAGTGCTCGGCTTGGCTTTGCCCAACTCCTCGAAGGGCTGGATCCCGGTGAGGCCTCGAGCTCAGCCTTGCTGGCCGCCGTGGGGGAACGCTACGGCGCTGCCCTGATTGATGAGTTCCAAGACACCGACCCCATCCAGTGGCGCATCCTCTCGAAGGCCTTTACCCCCACCCAGCACCGGCTGGTGATGGTGGGAGATCCCAAGCAGGCGATCTATCGCTTCCGTGGCGGGGAGCTGGCCACCTATCTCCAGGCCCGCTCCTGTGCCGCCGCCGATGGGGGGATCAGTGGTCTGCAGGACAACTACCGCTCATCCCCTGGCCTGATCCAGGCCCTGAACCGGTTGATGGCCCCTGGGCTGCGGCGGTCCAAGTTGGCGGTGCCGCCGGTGGAGGCCAAGGCCACCAAAGGGACGCTGAACCTCGATGCCGATGAGCATCCCCTCAAGTTGCTCTGGCTGGGTGGATCCAGGCCCGCAGGCACCAAGGCCCCGAGCCGGAGCATGCTGGAGCAGGCCCTGCCCGAGCAGATTGCCGCCTACTGCGCCCAGCTCCTCGGCCGGGGGCTCGTGTTGCAACGGGGCGAGCAAAGCCATCCCCTCACGGCGGGGGATCTCTGCCTGCTGGTGAGCACCCATGGCCAGGCCGAAGCCCTGCGCCATGCCCTTGAGCACATGGGCATCGCCAGCCGGCTGGTGAGCAAGGGGGATGTGCTCGAAAGCCCGGGTGCCGCGGCCTTGCAACGCTTTCTTGATGCCCTCGCCGATCCGGCCAACCCCAACCGCCTGCGCCTGTTGGCCGCATCGCCCCTGCTGGGCTGGAGCCCTGACCAACTCGCCCAAACCGGGCCCGAGGGCTGGAGTGAGCTGGCCGGCCGGGTGGGCCTACTGGCCGAGCAATTGCCCCGCCGGGGCCTGTTGGGCGTCCTGGGAAGCCTGCTGCAAACCCGGGGTCTGGCCGAGCTATCCCTGGGCGGAAGGCTGCTGGCCGATTTGCAGCAAAGCGCCGAACTGGTGCAGGAGTGCCTCCACACCGACCACCTCAGCCCCGCTGCCGCGGCCGACTGGCTGAGGCGACGCCGGCTGTATCCCGATCGCCTGGTGCCGGAAGCCCACCAGCCCCACAGCGACGTGGTGGATGCGGCCGTCTCGGTGGTGACCGTGCACCGCAGCAAGGGCCTGGAATATCCGGTGGTGATTTGCCCC
>CAMDSS010000302.1 GCA_945907085.1 Cyanobium sp. NIES-981
TCACGGGATAGGTGGTGAGGGCAGCCAGCAGGGCAGGCCGCTCCGGCTCGCTGATCTGCAGGGCCTCGAGCAGCACCTGAGCCTGATCGGCTGAGGCCGTGGCCTGGCCGTAGAGCAGGCTGGCGATCCACACCTCATCTTGACCAAGACGGCCGCCAAGGTCCGCGAAGCTGAGTCCACTGCAGCGCTTGGCGTCGAGCAGGGTCGTGGTGTGGGGAGGCAGAGCCATGGAGGAACCGGACATGCGGCGGGACCCTACGGATGGGCACGGTCATGCCTGGCAGCCGTTGCTACAACTGCCCCTGCGCGCCTGCCTGCTCAGCGGTGGGGACAGCCGGCGCATGGGCCGGGACAAGGCGTTACTGCCCCACCCTGAAGGCGGCACCTGGCTGGAGCGCAGCTTGCGCCTGCTAGCCCAGCTGAAGACGCCGATCACCCTGCTGAGCCGCCATGGGGCGCATCTGGAGCAAGCGGAAAAGTTGGCCCTCGAGCTGGCCCCGGGCTCGCCGATGACGGCCCTGGCCGAACCACCACCCTGGGAGGGGCCGCTGCTGGCCCTGCACCGGCTGATGCAGCAACACCCAAACGAGCAGCTACTGCTCTGCCCAGTGGACATGCCGCATCTCAGCCTGGCCGCCCTGCAAACCCTGCTGGCGGGCGCAGCAATATGGAGCCCGACCAGGCTCCATCTGGCCCACGACGGTGAGCAGCTGCAACCGCTGCTGGGCCTGTATCCGAACAGCGCCCCAATCCGCGCCCACCTGGCCGCGGCGGTGCAGCGGGGCGAACGGCGCCTGCAGAGCTGGCTGGTGGAACTGCCCTGCCAGGCGGTGCCGCTGGATCCCCGGGCCATCCGCAACGTGAACCGGCCTGAGCTTGGTCAGTTGGCCTAAGCCAAGTCAGGCGTCTTCAGCCGGCGACATACAGCACCCGGCCATCACGAGCCACATCGCCAAACACATGCCAACGGGAGCCACTCAGGCGCCCGGCATCAGCGCTCAGTTGAAGCGCTTCCAGCGGGCCAGCTTCTCCGCCGACGTGAGCTGGGGCTGGCCCACGATCACCGCAAGATCCAGATCTGAGCCGGCTCCAGCGCCAAGGGATGGCGCCAGGGAATGGTGGGCGGCGTGAAAGGCTCGGCAGCGGAGGCGACCATGTTGAAACGCTACCGCCAACATCAGCCCGCGAAACCCAGGAGCTTCGAGGCGGCCAGCAGCAGCACCAAGGCCAGACAGCGACGGATCCAAACCACAGGCCAGTGGCGGCTACCAAGCCGCGAACCCACCGCACCGGCCAGCAGCACTATCAGCAACATCCAGCCCAGCTGGGACGGCAGGGCCGGCAGCAGGGCTTGATGTTGCTGGCGGGCCAGCAGCAGGCCGGCCAGGCCGCTGAGCGAGTTGCCGAAGATGAACAGCGACGACACCGCTGCCGCCTGGCGGGTGGAGGCCCAGCTGCAACACAACAGCAGGGGCGTGAGAAACACGCCGCCGCCGGTACCGGTGAGGCCGGCCAGCAGCCCCAGCCCAGCACCGCTAAGCACCAGCAGAATCAGCGGCGGTTGCGTCAAGCGCTCGGGATCGCCGGGCTGGCACAAAAAGCGCAGGGCCGAGGCCAGCAGCACCAGTGCGACCAACCGCTGAAACCAGAGCGTGGGCAGATCTAGCCACCCCCCCAGAAAGGCCATCGGCAGGCCGGCCAGCAACACCGGCCAGAACAGCCGCCAGCGCAGGTGGCCGGCTCGCCAGAACTGCCAGCTGCCCTGGGCCGCCACCGCGGTGTTCAGGATTAAGGCAAGCGGCTTGATCTGCTCCGCCGGCAGACCTGCCAGAGCCAGGACGGCGATATAGCCGGAGGCGCCAGCATGGCCCACGGCGGCATAGAGAAAGGCCACCAGGGCCAGGAGCGGCAGCAGCCAGAGGGTCACAGCCAGCTCCGCAGCTTCACCACACCCTCAAGCCACAATCAGCCCTCTGCCGCGCACCAGCACGGGCACCCGCTTGAAAGCCGGCGTGCCGCTCTCGGGATCGCTAACCGCCCGCATCAAGACGTTGGCCTCCGGATAGAACATCAGCGCCGCGCCACGCCGCACCGAGCCGGGGATCAGCTCGATCCCGTCGAGCTGGCCGGCTTCGCCCTGGACGGTCACCCGCTGGTGGGCCCGCAGCCCACAGGCAGCCAGATCCTCCGGGTTGACCAGAATCGTCTGGCGGTGCGGCATGCCCCGATAGCTGTCGCCCTGCTTGTAGACCACCGTGTTGTGCTGGCCGTAACTGCGGGCAGTGATCAGGTTCAGCACCAGGCCCTGCTCGCCGGCGGCCAGCCCGCCGAAATGATCCGCATCCGGCAATCCGAGCTCAGGTAGCGGCGTTACCGCCAGCTGGGCTCGGCCAGTGGCGGTGGCGAAACGGAGCCCCTGGAATACCCGGCCGGCCACCTCGAATTCTTTCTTACTGGCGTCGATCTCGGCGATGGCGGCGTAACCGGGCACGGTGCGGGCGATGAGCTCGCGCACATACACCGGATCCTGCAGCCGCCGCCAATCGATCGGCTCGATGCCGTGCAGGCGGTGGGCCAGCTCGGCCAGGAACTCCACCTCGCTGATCAGCTGGCCGCTGCCCAGGTGGGTGCTGCCGGGCTCGTTGAGCCGCACCCAGTTGTTGCCCGATTCCACCGTGGTGCGGTGCGGGGTTTCGAAACGGTTGAACACCGGCAGCAGCAGAGTCTGGCGCGCCGCCAGGCCTTGGAAGTGGCCGGTGTTGGGCTTGGTGGCCAAGTAGATAATTGTGTCTATGCGGCCGAGGGCGGCCTGGGCCTGGCGGCTGTCGGGGTTAGCGCCGTACAGGTTGCCGCCCAGACAGAGCAGGGAATCGACGGCGCCGGCAGCGGCCGCCTCGATCAGGGCGCGGGTGTCGTAGCCCCGGGTGGGGCTGAGGGGCCGGCCGAGCAGCTGCTCGAGCGCCAGCCGCATCGGCTCGCGCAGATTCACCGTCACCCCCATCGAGCCGAAGCCCTGCACGTTGGAGTGGCCTCGGA
>CAMDSS010000303.1 GCA_945907085.1 Cyanobium sp. NIES-981
GCCCCAGGCCCGCCGCAGGCTGGGGGCCAACCCCTGCACGATGCCGTAGCCAATCACCCAAAGGCCCAGGAAGCCCCCCACCTCCCAGAACCGCCAGCCCAGGGCGGCCTCGAGGAACACCGGTAGGGCCACCACAAACCACACGTCGCGGGCGCCGAACAGAAAAAAGCGGGCCAGCGACAGCACGTTGATTCCCTCGCTCTTGGAGAACAGGGCGGAGAAGCCGGGCTTTTGCTTCATCTTGCCGATCTCGGCTGGCAGCACCAGGGTGCCGAGCAAGGCCATAAATAGCCCCGCCGCCATGGCGGCCACGGAGCCAGCAAAACCCAGGGTCGCCAGCAGCACGCCACCGAGGAAGAAGCCCACCCCCTTGAGGGCATTTTTGGAGCCGGTGAGGATGGCCACCCACTGGAATAGCTGGTGCTGGCCCTTGCTTTGGTCGTCTGGGCGGTCGGGCACCACCGTTTTGATGGCGCTTTTGGCACTCATCTTGTTGAGGTCCTTGGCGATGCCACTGAGGGCCTGGGCGGCCATCACGTAGAGCACCGAGGTGAGCTTGGGCCAGCTTTCGGAAACCGGCACCAGCATCAACAGGGCCACAATCTGGAGGATCAGCCCCGCCCAGAGGGTGAGCCGCAGGCCAAAGCTGGCGCCCAGCCAGCCGCCGGCCAGGTTGGTGACGATGCCGAAAAACTCGTAGAACACAAACAGCAGGGCGATCTCCAAGCTGGAGTAGCCGAGCTGGTGGAAGTGGAACACCACCAACATGCGCAGGGCGCCGTCGGTGAGGGTGAAGGCCCAATAGGAGGCCGTCACCACCATGTACTGCTGCAGCGCAGAGAGTTGGCGCGTCATGGCGCCTGGTGCACGATGTGGCTCACCAGGTCGGCCATGCGGGAGCTGTAGCCCCATTCGTTGTCGTACCAGGCGTACACCTTGAGCTGGGTGCCGTTCACCACCATGGTTGAAAGGGCGTCGATCACCGCACTGCGCGGGTCGTTGACGAAGTCAACCGACACCAGGGGCCGGGTTTCGTAACCCAAGATTCCCTGCAGGGCTCCGGTGGCCGCGGCTTCAAACGCCCCGTTCACCTCCTCCACCGAAACGGCTCTCTCCAGCTCAAACACCGCATCGGTGAGGGAGGCATTCAGCAGGGGCACCCGCACCGCATGGCCGTTGAGCTTGCCCTGGAGTTCGGGGAAGATCAGGCCAATCGCCTTGGCCGATCCCGTGGTGGTGGGGATCAGGCTCTGGCTGCAGGAACGGGCGCGCCTGAGGTCGCTTTTGAAGCCATCCACCACCAGCTGGGTGCCGGTGACGTCGTGGAGGGTGGTGATCGAGCCGTGCTTGATGCCAAAGCTTTCCTGCACCACCTTCACCACCGGTGCCAGGCAATTGGTGGTGCAGCTCGCCGCCGTGACCAGGCGGTGCCTGGAGGGGTCGTAGAGCTGGTGGTTGATCCCGTACACCACATTGAGGGCCTCTTCGCCGGCGATCACGCCCTTCACCGGGCAGGCCACCACCACCCGCTTCAGCCCCACCTCGGAGAAGTAGGACTCGAGGGTTTGGGGTGTTTTGAACTTGCCGCTGCACTCGAGCACCATCTGCACGCCTGCTTGCTGCCAGGGCACGGCGGTGGGATTGCTGTGCTGGGAGTAGCCAATCGGGTGGCCCTCCACGGTGAAGCTGTCGGTGGTGGCTGGGGTGGAGCCCACGGCCAGCGGCCAGCGGCCGTGGACCGAATCAAAGCTGAGCAGGTGGGCGGCGGTGGGGGCATCGCCGCCGGGGTCGTTGATGTGGACCAGCTCAATGCCGGGGCGGCCCCACAGGGCCCGGTAGACCAGGCGGCCGATGCGGCCAAAGCCATTGATGCCGATTTTCATGGGCCCCGGTTACGGTGATGGTCGGACCATAGATCAACTTCAGTTGATCAATCAACCACGTTTGATCAATGGGTGTTGGGCGCTACGAGGAATCGGTGGGGGGCCTTGGGGCCGATCAGGCGCGCCAGCTGCTGAAGGCCCTTGCCGATCCGGTGCGCCTGCAGGTGGTGCAAGCCCTGGCGGGCGGTGAGCGCTGCGTGTGCGATCTCACCGGCGACTTGGAGCTGGCCCAATCGAAGCTCTCCTTTCACCTCAAGGTGATGCGGGAGGCCGGATTGATTGATGCCCGGGTTGAGGGGCGCTGGATCTACTACCGGCTGCGCCGGGACGCCCTCGATGGGCTGCAGGGCTGGCTGGGTGCATTGGCTGCGGGCTGCAGCGAGCCTGCGGCCCCCTGTGGCTGAAGCGGGTTGGGCGCGCCATCGTTCGCTGTGGCTGCGAAATGATCAAGGTTGATGGGGTCAGAGCTCGATCGGTTGTTGCCGCTCTGGATCCTGCTGGCCATGGCGGCCGGGCTGGCGCTGGGCCGGGTGGTGCCCAATCTCCAGGCGGTGCTGGGGGCGGTGACCGTGGGCCAGACCTCGGTGCCCATTGCCCTGGGTCTGTTGATGATGCTGTATCCCGTCTTGGCGAAGGTGCGCTACGGGGAGCTGGGTGTTGTGCTTCGGGATCGCAGGCTGCTCACCCTGGCGTTGGCCTTGGTATGGGGCCTGGGCCCCCTGTTGATGTTTGGCCTGGCCTGGTGGTTTTTGCCCGACCAGGCGGCCTTGCGCACGGGCCTGATCATGATTGGCCTGGCCCCCTGCATTGCCATGGTGCTGATCTGGATCGATCTGGCCCAGGGGGATCGGGAGGCAGCAGCCGTGTTGGTGGCGATCAATTCACTTCTGCAGGTGCTGCTCTATGCCCTGCTGGGTGGGTTCTACCTGCAGATCCTTCCCGGCTGGCTGGGCCTCGATAGCCAGCTGGTGACCTTCTCTTTGGGGGAGATTGCCAAGGCCGTTGTGATCTTCCTGGGGATTCCCCTGGCGGCGGGCTTTTTGACGCGCCGCATCGGGGTGCGCAGCAAGGGGATCCGTTGGTATGAGCAAACCTTTCTGCCCAAGCTCAGCCCCTGGGCCCTCTATGGGTTGCTCTTCACCGTGGT
>CAMDSS010000304.1 GCA_945907085.1 Cyanobium sp. NIES-981
CAAATCAGCTCATAGAGGGCCAGGTCCTTGCCATCAAGACCTGTCTCGTTGGGGGTTCGAAAACTTTCCCCGGCGGGGCGAATGGCCTCGTGGGCCTCCTGGGCGTTGCGGGCCTTGGTGGTGAATTGGCGCGGACCTGGACTCAGGTAGTCCTTGCCGTACATCGCGGCCACACAATTGCGAGCCGCATTGATGGCCTGGTCGGAGAGGTGCACCGAATCGGTGCGCATGTAGGTGATGAAGCCCCGCTCGTAGAGGCCCTGGGCCGTGCGCATGGTGTCGCGGGCCGAGAGCCGCAGCTTGCGGTTGGCCTCCTGCTGCAGGGTGCTGGTGGTGAAGGGGGGCACGGGCTTGCGCACCGTGGGCTTGGCTTCCACTTCGGCCACCCGCCACGGGGCAGCGCTGGTGGCCGCCTGGAGGCTGCGGGCTTCGGCTTCGCTGAGCAGCTTGACCTTGCTGCCGGATTTCAGGGCACCTGTGGTCTCATCGAAATCGGAGCCCCCCGCAATGCGCTCGCCTTTGAAGTGGCTGAGCTTGGCTTCAAAGCTGGCAGCACCGTGCTGGAGCTGGGCCTTGAGATCCCAGTAGCTGCCACTGCGGAAAGCGCGTCGGGCCCGCTCACGCAGCACCAACAACCGCACGGCTACCGATTGAACCCTGCCGGCCGAGAGGCCCCAAGCCACCTTCTTCCAAAGCAGCGGCGAGAGGGTGTAACCCACCAGCCGATCCAGGATTCGCCGGGTTTCCTGAGCGTGCACCAGCTCCATGTCGAGCTCGCGGGTCTGGTCGAGGGCCCGGCCAATCGCCTCCTTGGTGATCTCATGGAACACCATGCGCTTCACGGGCACCTTCGGACTTAGGAGCTGCAACAGGTGCCAGCTGATGCTTTCGCCCTCCCGGTCTTCGTCGGTGGCTAGCAGGAGTTGGTCGGCGCCCTTGAGGGCGTCCTTGAGCTCCTTAACGGTCTTTTTCTTGTCCTTCGGCACCACGTAAAGGGGCTCGAAGTCGTTGGTGGTATTGACGCCGAGGTTGGCCCACTTCTCGCCCTTGTAGGCCGCCGGAATCTCACTGGCGTTGTTGGGAAGGTCGCGCACATGGCCCATGGAGGCCTCCACCCGAAACTCCTTTGGCAGGAAGCCACGGATGGTGCGGGCCTTTGTGGGGCTCTCAACGATGACGAGGGTATGCCCCACAGACTGGCAATCAACCGCATCCCTCTTTATCGCATCGAATGCCCCAGGCGGCTAGAGACCCCACAGATCAAGGGCCCAGCGCGGCTACAGTCCGATCCATTCAACCCTTGGCCCGCAGCTGCTGTGACTGTTCTGCTCGGCACCCTCTCGTCCGTGGCTGAAGCCATCGGCAGTGGGGCAGGCACGGCCGGCCTCAACCTCCAGCTCAACGTCGCCGCCATTGCCCCAGAAGCTGCGGTATTGCTTGCCTTGTTGGCCTGCCTACTGGTGGATCTGGCTGGCGAAAAGGCCGCCAGCCGCTGGGTTCCGCCCATTTGCTACGCCGGCCTCTCCTCCGCCCTGGTGCTGCTAGCCCTGCAATGGAACGGCAACCTGGCGCCTTCATTTGTGGGCACCTTTCTGGCCGACAACCTGGCCATTGCCTTCCGTGGCGTGGTGGCCGCCTCCACCCTGATTTCCTTGCTGATCAGCTGGCGCTACGTGGAGCGCAGCGGCAGCCCCGTGGGCGAATACGCGGCGATTTTGCTCTCGGCAACCCTGGGCGCAATGTTTTTGTGCGGCGCCACCGATCTGATCAGCATTTTCGTGTCGCTGGAAACCCTCTCGGTTTCGAGCTACCTGCTGTCGGGCTACATGAAGCGCGATGCCCGCAGCGCCGAGGCATCCCTCAAATATCTGTTGGTGGGTTCGGCTGCTGCAGCGGTGTTCCTTTACGGGGCCTCAATGCTGTACGGCCTCACCGGCGGTGAAACCAGCCTGGAGGCCGTGGGAGTGGCCCTGCAAACCAGCGCCTCACCGGTGAGCGCCCTGGCCCTGGTGTTTGTGCTTGCAACCGTGGCCTTCAAGATCTCCGCGGTTCCCTTCCACCAATGGACCCCCGATGTTTACGAAGGCTCGCCGACCCCGGTGGTGGCGTTCCTTTCGGTGGGATCCAAGGCCGCGGGCTTTGCCTTGGCCCTGAGAATTTTGGTGGGGTGCTTTGAGCCCTTTGAAGCCCAATGGAAGCTTCTCTTCACCGTGCTGGCGATCCTGAGCATGGTGCTCGGCAACGTGGTGGCCCTGGCCCAAACTTCGATGAAGCGGATGCTGGCCTACAGCTCAATTGGCCAGGCTGGCTTTGTGATGATTGGCCTGGTTTGCGGCACCGCCGATGGCTTTGCAGCCATGGTCTTGTACATGGCGGCCTACCTGTTCATGAACCTGGGGGCCTTTGCCTGCATCATCCTGTTTTCGCTGCGCACCGGCAGTGATCGCATCGCCGATTACGCCGGTCTCTATCAGAAAGATCCCCTGATCACCCTGGGGTTGAGCCTCTGCCTGCTGTCGCTGGGAGGCATTCCTCCCATGCTGGGCTTCTTCGGCAAGATTTACCTGTTCTTTGCTGGCTGGGCCGACCACCAATACCTGTTGGTGGTGGTAGGACTCATCACCTCTGTGGTGTCGATTTACTACTACATCTCCGTAATCAAGATGATGGTGGTGAAGGAGCCCCAGGAAGCCTCCGACGCGGTCAAGTCGTACCCAGCGATCACCTGGTCGGTGGCCGGCCTGCCTGCCCTACGCACCGCCCTGGTGGGCTGCGTGATCATCACCGCCGTTGGCGGCATCCTCTCCAACCCGTTGTTCCAGTGGGCTGGTGAAACCGTGGCGGGCACCCCGATCCTGCAACAGGCCATTGCAACAGGAGCTGCCATTGCATCAGCCACGCCCCCAGCCCTTGGTTGAAGCCACGACCACGTCACCTGCTGCCAACCAAGCCGTTGCCGAACTGGTCGACGTCTGCAAGGTCTACGGCACAGGCGATACGGAGGTCAGAGCCCTCAACGGCCTCACCCT